>NZ_JALBHA010000328.1:0-7472 GCF_023006445.1 Bradyrhizobium sp. SHOUNA76 | reverse complement strand
CGATCGACCGCTCGATCCCTACGGCCGCTCATCTCCGCGCAACGCGACCGACGAAGGCACTCTCGATATCCCGGCCTTCCTGCGCCGCGCCGCCAACTGAGCTGGCCGCAAGAGCCGGAGTTACCTGCCTGGCGGCCAGCGAGCCCAACGATGCGTCGTCGTCCCGGGGCGCGACCAACGGGTCCGCGCGAAGCGCGGCCCGATGACAGGCTCCGTCGCGAGCCCGGGATCCATCGGACCGCAGTGACTGTTGAGCAATGGATTCCGGGCTCGCGCCAAGAGGCGCGCCCCGGAATGACGGAGCAAACAACACCTCTCCAATGCCGGACATGGACCGCTGCCAGGCGAGTCCAGGGCGCGATGAGATTGGGACGAATCGTCATCGCGCAGCGCAACGCAACGCAACGCGCCGATGCGTCACGCTGCCGTGCTGCGCGGGCTCTCCGCTGTTTCCTTTTTTTCCGGCTCCTTGTCGCGAGACAGCCATGCCGGGAAGCGAAGCAGGCGATCGTTGTTGTCTTTTGGCGGTTCCACGGGCGGTACGATGGCCGCCTCATTGGCCGAACCCGGGATATCAGGTGCAGCGTGGCCTATTCGCACCGCATCCGCGCGCTGATCCAGTTCGCGCACCAGGGGATCGATGACGTTGTCGATTTCGGCCGCGACCGACACCAGGAAGCTATTGAGCTCGCGGGCCTCGGGCACAACTGCCGCGGCCTGCTCGATCGCCTTGCAGAGACCATCGACAACAGGTGCAAACGCGCTCCCGGCCTGCGTGATCCGGGTTTTGATCGCTTCGATTTCGCCCAGGACGCGATCACGCTCCCGCCTGTTCTTCTCTTCCGAAAGGCGGATTTCGATTTCGGCGATCTGAGCCGTCAGGGTGGCGGCTTCGGATGCAAGAGCATCGCGTCGTCCGCGCGCACGATCGAGGTCGCGACTGAGATTGTCCACTAAGTCGTCCTTTCCGAACATGGCATCGCTCCGTAGGACAGCCGTTTTGGCCTGTAAGAAGGCCTTGGCGCGACCCGCGAGCCCGCCAAGCAGATGCAAGGCAGGATCGGTTGGCATCAACTTCGGTCGCGTCACATGGGCCGACATGGTGATCCCCCCATCCGCATGGTTAACGGATGGTTAATATCAACAGCTGAGGCGGCAACGGGGCCTGCGGAGCGATTCGAAAATGCGCGAAGCCTGCCCCGCGCTCGCGGTGCGAACCGTCGCCAGCCCTACCCCCGAAAATCAATGCTCCGCAGCACGATACCCGGCGGGGTGCCCTCGAACTCCGTTGCCTGATACTTGCGTCCCGCGCAGGCTTCGATGCGCTCGCGCAGGCGCATGAACTGCTCTTCGCGCTCGCTCGGCCGCGCGCGCGGGCCGCGTTCGAGGTCGTCCATCGCGGAGGTCGAGATCGCGCAGGCGATCTCCCTCGCGCCGTCCTGCATCGAGAACTGGACGATCCCCCGGTCCTGTTCGTGGCCGACAAAGCGGCCGCTGGTGAGCGTCATGGGGTTACTCCTTTGCTGCGCGCAAATCAGCCCGCCGTCGTTCCGGCCTGGGTGCGCAACTGCGCACGGGGGCCGGTCCCCATGCCCCGGGCGGCGTTGCCGAAGCACGCTGTGGCACAAGCCATCCGAAACAACTCACTTCGATGGTTATGGGTCCCCGAGGCAGCAAGCAGCGCGCGCGCCCACGCGGCGTTTTAGTCCTCGCTATCGGCGTGGCGCAGGCGTACGCTCGATCGCGTCAGCGCAACTCACGCAATTGCCGCAGGTCGATTTTGCGCTGCATCTTCCGCGTCTCGTGTGCGCGGCACCGCGTGCCCTTTTGCCGCGACCTGCGCATAATGCAGCGCAATCGGACGAATTCGAACCCCAGAGGAGACGGACGTCATGGCCAAGGGACAGCAACGCAGCAATCGCGAGACCAAGAAACCGAAGAAAGACAAGATCAAGGCGATCGCCGCGGCCCCGAGCCGCAAGGAGCCGGCCTGGCAGCCGGATTTCGGGCCGGGGAAGAAGAAGTAGGGGCGGAGCGAGCAGGGCGCGCTGCCTTCCCTTCTCCCCGTGCGGGGGAAGGTGACTTGCCGAAGGCAAGGCTGACGAGGAATTGTTTCTGACGCGAGAAAGTCGCGCCCGGAGAGAGCCCCCTCACCCCTCTCAATCGCGCGGAGCGCGATTGGTCCACCCTCTCCCACAAGGGAAGAGGGAAAGCACGCCATCGTCTCCTCCCCGTCGCGCTTTTCCGCTATACTCGCCCCGGTAGCATCACCCGGAGGCGCATCCCATGGAGCCCGCAGCCACAACCGACCGCAAGCCCGAGCCGAAAAACCTCGTCATCTGCTGTGACGGCACCGGCAACGAGATCTCGGAAAACATCTCCAACGTCCTGAAGCTGTATCGCTGCCTGCGCAAGACCGACAGGACGCACCCGCGGCAGATGGTGTTTTACGATCCCGGGGTCGGCACGGTGACGGAGCCGACGACGTGGCACCGGCTCAAGGCCAACGTCAACCTGGTGCTGGGGCTCGCCACCGGCTATGGGCTCGATGACAACGTGCTCTCGGCCTATTGCTTCCTGGTTCAGCATTACGCGCCCGGCGACAAGATCTACCTGTTCGGTTTTTCGCGCGGGGCTTACACGGTGCGCGTGCTGGCGGGGCTGATCCACAAGGTGGGACTGATCAGGCCGGAGCAGGCGAACCTCGCCGGCAGCGGCCTCGTCGCCTACAAGCAATATTCCGGCACCGGGCGCGGCAACGACATCGAGGATCTCAAGGACGTCGCCTTCGACGAGAGCGGGCCGCTGCCGAAGGACGAATTCGATCTGGCCGCCCAGTTCGCGCGCATCACCTCGACCCGCTGGCCGACCATCCACTTCATCGGCGTGTGGGACACAGTGGCGAGCGTGATCGTGCCGCGGCGCGACAATTTTGTCTTCCTGTTCAGCCTGGAGGAGCTCGCCTTCACGCTGCGCAACCCCAGCGTCAAGACCTTCCGGCAGGCGATCGCGATCGACGAGCAGCGCTGCATGTTCCGGTTGAAGCAATACCGGGAGCCGCAGGAGTTCTGGAGCAACCGCTACGTGCCGGACGAGAAGAAGGTGCCGGAGGACATTCTGCAGGTGTGGTTCGCCGGCGTGCACAGCGACGTCGGCGGCGGCTATTCGGAGGCGGAGAGCGGGGATTCCAAATATCCGCTGATCTGGATGATCGCGGAGGCGGAGAAGGCGGGGCTGAACTTCAACCCGGCGACCGTGAAGCAGCTCGCCTGGGGCATCCAGCGCAAGAACTCGCCGTTCCAATACGTCGCGCCGGCTTTTACGGGCAAGACCGGCATGCTGCACAATTCGATGACGGCGGGCTGGCGGCTGCTGGAATATCTGCCGAAGAGCGCGAAGTACAAGGAGTGGCCGGAGCGGAAGGTGTTTCTCGGCTTCTACATCCCCGATTGCGAGCCGCGCGTCATTCCCGAGGGCGCGCATGTGCATGAGAGCGTGTTGAAGCGCATGGCGGTGGAGCCGGATTACCGGCCGGTGAACATGCCGAAGGAATATGTGACGGTGCCGATGCCGGTGGGGCCGCATGTCGGCTCCGAGGCTGAGGCGGCGGAGATCGTGACGGGGTGAGTTGGGGCGCCAAGCTCGTCATTGGCCTGCCCGGGGCAGGACGACAGCGGAGGTTGAGGCGGCGCTTCCCCCACCCCGCTACCGCCGCTTTCTGCCTTCGCCGCTACTTTTCATTAAAATTCTTCGGCCCGCTTTAGTCGGATCGCATGATCTGCTGCCCATCATTGGGACAGATCATCCGCCGCGATACCTGCGGCATTGGAGGAGAGTGCCAATGTATCCGCGCAAATATGCCCGCGTGAAACCGGCGGGGCTGGTGTCCCGCCAGGCCAAGATCATCACCGACGCGCGCGCGCCGGTCATCACCTGCACGCTGATCGACTATTCGCCCGGCGGCGCCTGCGTCGATCTCGGCGGACAGGTGAACATCCCCGATCGCTTCGAACTGTTGCACGTCAACACCAAGAAGCGCTGCCGCATCGCCTGGAAGCGCGGCACGCGGGTGGGCGTGGTATTTTAGGGGGAAAGCGCTACGTCCCCCTCCCCTTGTTGTGGGAGAGGCTGGCTCGCCGCGAAGCGGGAGACGGGTGGGGGGTCTGTCTCGGCAATCTCATCTCGCAGCTGAATTCGCGGAGGCAGACCGCGCCATAGCCGAGGCTTCGCCTCGGCGTTCTCAGGAACGGCGGCCAAAGGCCGCCTCTGCCACCTTCTCCCACAAGGGGAAGGAAGAATCCTACTTCCGCATCCTGGCTTTTGTGCCGGCGACGATCTGCATGGCGACGCCTGCGATCCAGCCGAAGAAGACGAGCCAGGTCCAGCCCATGTGCGGATCGCCCCTGAGCACGATGACGAGGACGGAGACGAACGCGGTGAGCGTGGCGCAGAGCGTGCCGGCGGAGCTCATGAATTCGGCGGCGTCGATCCGGCTGTGCGCATCGTCAAACGGCATTTGCGGCGTGTCGATGCCGAGATAGAAGCCGACGAAGCCGAGCAGCATCATCAGCAGCAGGAAGCCCTGCGTGGTGAGTTGCGGAATCGCCGATCCGACATAAGCGCCGACGAACAGCCCGCACGCGGCACCCGCCATCGCAAGGCCGACGCGCTCGAAGATGTGAGCCGTTTTGCGAACACGAAACCGCATGTCGGGCCTCCGTTGCGGAGTTGGGGGGACGGAGGTTAGGCCAGTTTTGCGGGAGGCGGAAGCTGGGGAGATTTACGGATGCGTGAGGGGGTGAAAGCACATGCCTTACATTCCGCCGTCGTCCCTGCCTAGTGCGCAATTGCGCACGGGCGCGGGGACCCATAACCACAGGGAGCAGTGTGGCGACGACTCGAAGTAAAGTTGTCAACGCCACCGCGCGCTATCGAGAGATCACGCGGTATGGGTCGCTGCGCCCGTGCGCAATTGGGCACTAGGCAGGGACGACACTGGCGGTTATGGCGCACGCCTGCCCCACACCCGTCATTGCGAGCGCAGCGACTTGTCCGCCGAAGCCTTCGGCGAAGGCGGAGGCAATCCAGAGATGTCAGCGCGGAGGGATCCTGGATTGCTTCGTCGCATCAGCGCAAAATTGCTGCGCAATTTTGTCGCGGGCTCCTCGCAATGACGGAGGTTGCGGCGCGGTCATCGCGCCACACTCCCTCGCCCTCACCGCGCCCCGAACGTGGTCTTGCCGAACAGCGCCTTCTGCGTCGAGGGCTGCGAGCGCCAATATTGCGGTGGTGCCTCGACCTCGCCGCCGAGTTCGGCGGCGGCGTGCCAGGCCCAGCGCGGGTCGTAGAGCATGCCGCGGGCGAGCGCGACCATGTCGGCCTTGCCGCTTGCGACGATCTCTTCCGCCTGTTTGGCCTCGGTGATCAGGCCGACCGCCATCGTCGGCAAGCCGGTCTCGCGCTTGATGCTGTCTGCGAACTGCACCTGATAGCCGGGGCCGAGCGGGATCTTCTGCAGCGGCGAGACGCCGCCGGAGGAGGCATCGATCCAGTCGACGCCGCGCGCCTTCAATGCCCTCGCGAATTCGATCGTCTGCGCCAGATCCCAGCCGCCCTCAACCCAGTCGGTCGACGACACCCGCATGCCCACGGGCTTGTCATGCGGGAAGACGGCGCGCACGGCGTCAAAGATCTCGAGCGGGAAACGCATGCGGTTCTGCAAGCTCCCGCCATATTCGTCGGTGCGCCGGTTGGAGATCGGCGAGAGGAACTGATGCATGAGATAACCGTGCGCGCCGTGCAGCTCGATGGCGTCGATGCCGAGCCGATCCGCGCGCTTTGCGCTGTCGACGAAGGCGTCGCGAATGCGCTTGAGGCCTGCGCTATCCAGCGCAAGTGGAGCGGCCTCGCCCTCCTTGTGCGGCAACGCGCTTGGCGCCACCGTCTGCCAGCCGCCCTGCTCGACCGGAATCAGCTGGCCGCCGTCCCAGGGCCGCGCGCTGCTCGCTTTGCGGCCGGCATGGGCGAGCTGCATCGCGATCGCGGTGGAGGAATGCTTGCGCACCGAATTGAGGATCTGCTTCAGCGCGGCCTCGCAGGCATCGCTGTAGAGCCCGAGACAGCCCGGCGTGATGCGGCCGATCGCCTCGACATGGGTCGCCTCGATGCAGAACATCGACGCGCCCGACAGGCTGAGATTGTTGATGTGGGTGAAGTGCCAATCGGTGGCGACGCCGTCATCGGCCGAATACTGGCACATCGGCGACACCACGAGGCGGTTCGGTAGCGTCAGGCCGCGCAGCTCGATCGGGGAAAACAGGACGGACATGCGGGGAGTTCCGGGGGATGAGAGGGGCAATGAGGGGAGTGTAGTGAGAGGATGCGAGAATGCTAGACGCGCGAGAGGATGGGGGATAGCGACGGGATGCATTGCGGCTATCATTCGGTTTCGCAAGCTCGCGCATCACCACTGCCGTCATCCCCGGGCTCGCGACGTCGTCGCGCCCCGGGACGACAGCGGGGCCTACTCCGTCAGCGTGAACTGCAGCAACAAGGTCCGCTGTAGCATCGAGAAATTGTCGTCAGAGACCAGCGTCAGCACGGTCTCGCCCTCGGCAGTGACGTGGGCGTCGATGCCTTCCATGTTGTCGATCTCGTGGCCGAGATCGGCGACGAACAGCGCGGGGCCGTCGACCAGCGCGCCCGGCGCGATCGACTTCAGCGGGATCGAGCGGATGCGGATGTTGACGCCGGTGAACCAGGAGAATTTGCGCTCGAGGATCAGGAGCTCGCCGGAGGGCAGCAGCACGGCGTCGCTGATGTCGTATTTCTCGATGCGGCGAACGCTGAACTGGCCGGGCGACGGGCCGCCGATCAGGAAGGCTGTGAGGTTGCCGTCGGCATCCAGCCCGCGCTCGGAGAAGGCGATCAGGGTGCCGGCGAGCGGCATGTTCTGGTCTTTGCCCTTGGGAACGACGACCAGCGCCTCCAGCCCCTTGTTGGACGGCAGCCTGCGCACGCCCGCCGGCACCGGCATCACCTCGCCGCGCGCGGCCGTGCCGCCCTTCGAAAAATCATAGCGCAGGATCTGGTTGACGCGCTCGAGCCCGACATAGACGAAATTGCCGTCACGCGCGATCGATTCCGAATCCCACCACAGCCGCTTTTCCGTGATCGGCCGCCCCTCCGCACCTAGCAGCGGCGCGGCCTCGACGTCATCGAGGCCGGCCATCTTGCCGCCGGCGTAGCGGATGCGACCGGTGAACCAGCCGCCCTGGTCGGAGACGGCGAGGAAGCGCTCGCCCTTGGCATCCAGCCGGATGCCGGACAATCCGCCAAAGCCGCGATAGGGCGAGGTCAGCACCAGGCCGCTGCGATACTCCAGCGAGCCGAACCGCGTGCGCGTGCGGTCGCGCGGCTCGAAATTGGGAATGGCGCGCGCATTGACCTCGATGCTGACAGGCTCGGAGACG
>NZ_JALBHA010000327.1:0-7490 GCF_023006445.1 Bradyrhizobium sp. SHOUNA76 | reverse complement strand
TGGTGGTCGGCGGCGATTCCGCCGGTGCGACGCTCGCTGCGATCGTGTGCCAGGAGGCGGCGCAAACCGCTGGCCTGGCCATCGCCGCGCAATGCCTGATCTGCCCCGTGCTGGATTTCGAGGAAACCTCGCCCTCACGCGAGGCCTTTGCCGAGGGCCATCTGATCGATCGCGTCACCATCGAGGCCGATCTTTCCGACTATCTGCCTGACGGCGTCGACACCGCCGACCCCCGCGTTTCCCCCTTGCGCGCAACACGCCTCACCGGCCTGCCGACCGCGATCATCCACACGGCTGAGTACGATCCGATGCGCGATGAAGGCAATGCCTATGCCCGCAAGCTGCTCGCTGCTGGCGTCGCCGTCGAGCATGTCTGCCACGACGGCATGGTTCACAATTTCCACGCCATGGGCGCGATCCTGCCGCAGGCGCAGCTCCTGCTGTCGCAGATCGGCGAGCAGGTGCGGCGAGCGGTGGGGAAGTAGCGCGGATCACACCCGCGCGTCGAGGACAGCCCTGGCGGCCACGACGTATTCAGGCCAATGTGCATCCGCATAACTTTCGGCCTGCCTTGCGCAGGTGACGTCGGGCGCATGCGCAGCCGCAATGGTGCGCGCGAAGCGCTCCTCGGCGACCGTCACGTCGTCAGGCGCGGACGTCCGTATGGCGGCAGCCACGGCCGTCGGAGCAACAGCGAGCCCCGCCAGACCAGTGAGCAGAATGCGGCGTGACGTGTTCATGGCTGTCGTCCTTCCATTGTCTCGCCTGCACCCCGGCCGGCGTGTGTGTGTCGGTGCAATCACCACAAGGTAGCCGCCCACGTCCGTGCAGTCCACCGCTTGCAATAGCGCTTGACCGCACCAACGATCACGTTCCATCTAGAAAGAATTCCGTCACCAAATCGCCGCGTCGGATTGTCTCGTGCTCGATCATAGCCCCTTGCATCGCCAGGCTCTGCGCGCTGCCGCGATGGGGCTGCTTTGTCTGACGATCTCGGCCGGCGCCGCCTTCGCTGCCGACGACGCACCGGCAAAGCCGGCCGCACCAAACATCTATCTCGATCTCCGTACGATCTATGCGACGATTCCGGCGGGCACGCTCGGGCTGGGCTTCGGGAACACGTCATTGTCGGCCGCATTCGAGGCGCTGGCGGCGCGCCGGGGCGCAAGCTTGCCGAACGGATTGCCGGCCGCGAAATCGATCGCCGTCGATCTGCCGCTGACGGTGGACGTCAGCGATCGCGTCTCGCTCTATGGCGGTGTGTCGGGCTCGACGACCGACATCGGCGGCGGCTGGTCAGCGTTCGACATCACGAGCTGGAACATCGGCGTGCAGGCCGACCTCCATCAGCAGAACGGCGGCAAGATCCCGACCATCACGCTGCAATCGACGCTGACCCAATCGGTGCCGAACGAGCAGGGCATGACGAATTCGTTCAACAACATCCTGGAATTCGACTACGCGCTCGACGAGGACGAGACGCGGGGCTGGCTGGCCGGCGTGCAATATACCCACACCGACATCGCCAGCCAGCTCGCCAGCATCCGGCCGAACACGATCCTCTATGCCGGCGGCTATTACCAATGGCCGAGCAACTGGAAGTTCACCGGGCGCCTTGGCATGCAGTCGTTCGGCGGCGCGCAGCTCGCCGGCCGGACCTTGGCGGCGTCCTTCACCCAGCCGATCCTGCGGCTCGACCTCGACCGCATGGACGACAACGACAACCGCCTGTTCGGCATCACCGCGCAGATCGCGTGGACGCCGAAGCCGGCCTACCAGGTGACGCTGCGGACACCGCTCTACGCCATCCGCAACTAGTGCGGCCAATGTCACCCCACCTCGCTCGTCAACCAATCGTTAATCCTCATCCAAAATCACTGATCGCGTTACATCGCCGCAAGGAACCTTGAGCGAGACTGGACCGGCTGTTTGGTGTCGTGTTCGTCCCGTCGTTTTCGCTTTGGAGGCTGCGAATGTCCCGCTTGGTTCCGGAACGGACGTTCCTTGCTGGGAAGATCTTTTTCAATTTCGGCCAGTCTTCGATCGACTGCGTCGTGCGCCGCCTGACCGAAGACGCCGCGACGCTCGAGATGGAGAGCGGCCTCGGCGTGCCCGAGCGTTTCCAGCTCAGGCTCGCGGGGCGCGAGATCCTGACCTGCCGCGTGATCTGGCGATCGGATCGTCAGGTCGGGATCGCCTTCGAGCAGCCAGGCAGCGTCGAGCGAGCGGTCGGCGAGGAGCGGGAACGCTCGTCCGACGCGCTGATGCGCAGCCAGATGCTGGCGCTGCGCGCGGCGCTCGATCACGTGCCGACCGGCATCGTGCTGCTCGACTCCAGTCTCAGGGCGCGCCTGATCAACCGGTCGTTCCGCAAGATGTGGCGCCTGCCTGACGAGGTTGCCGACAGCAATCCATCCATCCTCACGCTGCTCCATCACGGCCGTGACACCGGCGCCTATGAAGTGCCCGACCCCGAGCTCGATGCTCTGGTGGCGGAACGCGTCCGTGTGATCGAGGCGGGTGATCCGACGCCGATTGATCTGCGCCGGACCAATGGTGATGTCGTGCGTGTCCAGGTCACGCCCTTGCCCGATGGCGGGCGCATGCTGACCTATACGCCCGTCACGGACATCGTGCGCGCCTCCGACGAGCTGAAGCTGCTGCGGGATGCGCTCGAGAATGTCCAGGATGGTGTGCTCCTTCTCGACTCCGACCTGCACGCCACCTTCATGAACCGGCGTATGCGACGCTTCTGGGAGGTCAGCGAAGACGAGGCCGCGAGCCGGCCGGCCTATTCGTCGCTCGTGCGGCGCTTGCATCGCGCCAGCGCGCCCAATCTACCGACGAACGAGATCGCGCGATTTCCGGCGCGGCGCGTCGAAGAGGTCACGGCTGGCGACCATGTGCGCGACCTGCAGACGCCGGACGGACGGCGCATCAGGGCCCATTGCACCACCATGTCGAATGGCGGCCGCATGCTGACCTATATCGACATCACCGACCTGACGCAAAAAGCCGCGATGCTGGAGACGCTCGCCACCACCGATTCGCTCACCGGCCTTTACAACCGCCGCCACTTCCTCGAGAGCCTCGAGGCCGAGTGGAGCCGGTTTCAGCGCTATTATCGCTCCGTCTCCGTGCTGATGCTCGACATCGACCACTTCAAGTCGGTCAACGATCGCTACGGCCATGCCGTGGGTGACGCCGCGATCAGAGCGGTTGCCGCCGCGTGTCTCGACGGCAAGCGCAAATCGGACATCGTCGGCCGCCTCGGCGGCGAGGAGTTCGCCGTTCTCCTGCCCGAGACCAGCCTGTCGCGGGCGAGGACTGTCGCCGACCGCATCCGCAAGCGCGTGATGAGCGCGCAGATCGTTGCCGGCGAGATTGAGTTCGGCGTCACCGTGAGCATCGGCATCGCGGAGGCCACCGTCAGCATGTCCGGCATCGACGCGATGATGGGCGCGGCCGATCACGCGCTCTACCAGGCCAAGGCCGAAGGCCGCAACCGCTGCATCGCCTTCGCGCCTCCGCCGCCTGCAAGCAAAGCGGCGGAGTGATAGAAGCAACCAGCTCTCAGTCCGGCACCGGCACGTCGAACGTGTTCAGCGTGACCGAGACCATGCAGTAGACGCCGACCAGATACGACAGCTCGGCAGCGCCATGCTCGCCGAACTCCTTCACCGCGGCGCGCCAGGTCAATTCCGGCAGCACACCGCCGCCCACGAGCGCGGATGCGAGGTCATAGGCGACGGCCTCCTGTTTGGTGAGATCGACCGGCCGCTGTCCGGCGACGATCGTCGCGAGCTTCTCGTCGGACAGGCCACGCTGCTCTGCGACCAGCACATGGGCATAGAGCTCGTAGCCGGAACGGAAATGAGAGCCGGTGACGAGGATGGCGACCTCGCGCACCGGCGCGGGCAGCAGCGGGTTCGACGCGATCGCCTTGACCAGCTCCCACACCGGCTTGCCGAAGCGCGGCTCGCGGAGCCAGGGATTCCAGGGCCCGAGCAGCGCGCCGTCGTCGCGCATGTTCACAAAGCCCTTGAAGTGGTCCTTGATGCCGGCTTGCATGTCGTCATAGAGCGGCTTCTGTTCGGCGGACAGATCCTTGGGATCGAGAATGGGAAGGCGCACGGCGGGATCTCCTCGTTGAGAAGACGGGACGGTCGCCTGCACAGGCATGCAAGGCAAGTGAAGTTGCCGTGACATCGCACGCCGGGCGGGCGTTCTCATAATTTGGATTATGTCTCCTCGGAGCGTCGTGCGCTCTGGGGATTTGCGACGTCATCGATGGCAAACGTCAGCGGCTCGCCCGTCGCGAGGAATGACGACAGCGCCTCCTCGAACGGCGCCGGATCGAGGCCGCGTGCCTTTAGCCATTCGGGCTCATAATAGGTCTGACGATAGCGCTCGCCGGAATCGCAGATCAGCGTCACCAGCGATCCTGTCTGGCCTGCCTTGCGCATCTCCGAGGCAAGGCGGCACAGGGCCAGGAAATTGGTGCCGGTGGATCCGCCGACGGTGCGGCGCAGCCGGCGCGACAGCACGTTCATCGCCGCGATCGTGGCCGCATCCGGGATTTTCATCATGCGGTCGACCACACCCGGCACGAAGGAAGGCTCGCAGCGCGGCCGGCCGACGCCCTCGATCAGCGACGGGCGCTCGCACACATGAGAGCGGTCCTGCGTCCGGAAGCAGTCGAAGAAAGCGGAGTGCTCGACATCTGCGACGCACAGCCGTGTCGGATGCTGCCGATAGCGCAGATAGCGCCCGATGGTGGCCGAGGTGCCGCCGGTGCCGGCGCCCATCACGATCCAGTCCGGCAACGGGCGCGGCTCGCCCTGCAACTGCGTGAAGATCGATTCGGCGATGTTGTTGTTGCCGCGCCAGTCCGTCGCGCGCTCGGCGAAGGTGAACTGGTCCATGTAGTGACCGTTCAGGCGCGAGGCGAGTGCAGCGGCTTCCGCATACAGCGCGCGGCCATCGTCGATCAGGTGGCAATTGCCGCCATAATGCTCGATCGCGGCGATCTTCTCCGCCGACGTCGTGCGCGGCATCACGGCGTAGAAGGGGACGCCGATCATCTGCGCGAAATAGGCCTCCGACACCGCGGTCGATCCCGACGAGGCCTCGACCACCGGCGTGCCTTCGCGGATGTGGCCGTTGCAGAGCGCGTAGAGAAACAGCGAGCGCGCGAGGCGATGCTTCAGGCTGCCGGTCGGATGGGTCGACTCATCCTTCAGATAGATGTCGATGCCTGATAGCGCCGGCACGATCAGCCGGATCAGATGCGTATCGGCGGTGCGGCACTGGTCGGCCTCGATCGCGGCCACGGCCTCATCGACCCAGCCGCGGCGATAGGCCGGCCCGGCCGGATCATGGTGGCGGAAGGGAGGCGGCTCCATCGGCATGACCAGGCGATTCCTTGAAAACTGACGTCCATCTAGCACGAGGGCGCATCGTGCAGCCCGCTCAAAATTCCAGCGGCGCGTTGTCGACGACCTCCTTCATCACGAAGAAGGTCCGGGTCTGGCGCACGCCGGGCAGCGCGATGAGCTGCTCGCCGTGGATACGGTTGAAATCCTCCATGTCGCCGACGCGGATCTTCAGGAAATAGTCGAAGTCGCCGGCGACGAGATGGCAGTCGAGCACGAATTTCAGCTTGGCGATCGCCTGCTCGAAGGTGGCGAAGCTCTCCGGCGTCGAGCGGTCGAGCACGACGCCGACCATCACCAGCGTGCCCTTGGCCACCTTCTTCGGCGCAACCATGGCGCGAACGGTGGCGATGAAGCCGTCCTCGAACAGCCGCTGGGTCCGGCGATGGCAGGTGGCGGGGCTGATCGCGACTGATACGGCCAGCTCGGCATTGCTGAGCCGACCGTTATTCTGGAGCAATCTCAGGATCTTAAGGTCAGTTCGGTCGAGTCGAGCGGCCACGAAAGAAACTTCCATAGAAATACGATTTTATGGAAGAATTATTAGCAGATTTCGCAATTTTCGCAAGAACGCGAGCAATATAGGCGCAATATTCGAGAGCACATTTTCCTGGAGTGATGTTAGGCAGCGGCGGACATCAACGCCAATCGGGATGCCCCATGAAGCTGGACAAATTTCCGCGCTATCCGCTGACTTTCGGCCCGACGCCCATCGAGAAGCTGGATCGGCTGTCAAAACATCTCGGCGGCAATGTCGAGGTCTATGCCAAGCGCGAGGACTGCAATTCGGGCCTTGCCTATGGCGGCAACAAGCTGCGCAAGCTCGAATACATCATCCCCGACGCGATCGCCTCCAACGCCGACACGCTGGTCTCGATCGGCGGCGTGCAGTCCAACCACACCCGCATGATCGCGGCGGTCGCGGCCAAGATCGGCATGAAGTGCCGCCTGGTGCAGGAAGCCTGGGTGCCGCACGAGGACGCCGTCTATGACCGCGTCGGCAACATCATGCTCTCACGCATCATGGGCGCCGATGTGCGCCTGGTCGACGACGGCTTCGACATCGGCATCCGCAAGAGCTGGGAGCAGGCGATCGAGGAAGTGAAGGCCGCGGGCGGCAAGCCTTACGCCATTCCCGCCGGCGCCTCCGTGCACAAGTTCGGCGGGCTCGGCTATGTCGGCTTCGCCGAAGAGGTGCGCAAGCAGGAGAAAGAGCTCGGCTTCAAGTTCGACTACATCATCGTCTGCACGGTGACCGGCTCCACCCATGCCGGCATGCTGGTCGGCTTCGCGGACGATGGCCGCGCCCGCAAGGTGATCGGCATCGACGCGTCCTTCACGCCCGCACAGACCAAGTCGCAGGTGCTCGAGATCGCGAAGAACACGGCTGAACTCGTCGAGCTCGGCAAGGACCTCGTCGCTGACGACGTCGTGCTGATCGAGGATTACGCCTATCCCGCCTACGGCGTGCCGTCGGAAGAGACCAAGGAAGCCATCCGCCTCAGCGCGCGTCTCGAAGGCATGATCACCGACCCCGTCTACGAGGGCAAGTCGATGCAGGGCCTGATCGACCTCGCGCAGAAGGGCTATTTCGAGAAGGGCGCGAAGATTCTGTACGCCCATCTCGGCGGCGCGCCCGCGCTGAACGGGTACGCTTATGCGTTCCGGAACGGCTGAGAGCTCCAACTCGCACCTCCCCACCGCGGTCGTCCCGGGCAAGCGTCAGCGCAGACCCGGGACCCAAAACCACAGGGAGATGTTTGGCGAAGAACGTCTCCTCCCCTGCCTCAAGATAGATCACGCGGTATGGATCCCGGATCTGCGCGCGCCTTGTGCACGCTTGTCCGGGATGACGAGGTCTACCGCGTCCTGACGATCTGCAGCAGCTCGTCGCCGTAATGCTCGAGCTTCTTGTCGCCGATGCCGGGCACGTTGCGGAGTTCATCGAGTGTCGTCGGCCAGGCCCGGACGATGCCGTCGATGGTGGCATCGTGCAGCACGACATAGGCCGGCACGCCGCGTTCGCGGGCGATGTCCGAGCGCCAGGACCGCAGC
>NZ_JALBHA010000326.1:0-7513 GCF_023006445.1 Bradyrhizobium sp. SHOUNA76 | reverse complement strand
CTGGGCCGCGATCGAATGGTCGACCCGGCGCAAGCCCTCGGTGCTCGGCATGATCTCCGGCGCGGTGGCCGGTCTCGGCACCATCACCCCGGCCTCCGGATTCGTGGCGCCCTGGCACGGCATCGTCATCGGCATCATCGCCGGTGCGGTCTGCTACTGGGCCTGTACCTGGCTGAAGCACCGCTTCAACTACGACGATTCGCTCGACGTGTTCGGCGTCCACGGCATCGGCGGCCTGACCGGAACCCTGCTCGCCGGCGTGTTCGCAACCAGCGCCATCGGCGGCACCGCCGGCCTGTTCGAGAGCCATCCGCAGCAGCTGCTGATCCAGTTCTACGGCGTCGCCGTCACCTTCGTCTGGTCGGCGGGCGTGAGCTTCATCCTGCTCAAGCTGGTCGGCCTGTTCGTGCCCTTGCGCGTATCCCGTGAGCACGAGCTCGAGGGGCTGGATATTTCGCAGCACGGCGAAGCCCTGCAATAGAGCGCGACGCTACTTAATTACCTCTCGGCTGCCCGGCGCGTGAGCAACATTGTGTCGGCAGCCTGTCGTGCTCGCGTTTTAATCAGGTGTGACCACGTTTTGGGCGCGACGGAATAGCGCACCGCACCGCCATACCCGTCAAATGCGAAAACCCCCGTCTTCATAGTCCGTTAGGCAATGCGCCTGATCTGGCACGGCATTTGATTCTAAGGGTCCCGGCTGTGCCCGCGTAGTGAACTTTCTCCCTCGTGGCGAACCAGTCGAGAAACGCCCGGCCATGTCCGGACCGGGCCCAAGCGGGGATAGGACCCATGAAAATTGTTATGGCGATTATCAAGCCATTCAAGTTGGAAGAAGTCCGGGACGCCCTGACCGCCATCGGCGTTCACGGTCTCACGGTGACGGAAGTCAAGGGATATGGCCGCCAGAAGGGCCATACGGAAATCTATCGCGGCGCCGAATATGCCGTGAGCTTCCTGCCCAAGATCAAGATCGAGGTCGCTGTCGCCTCCGACCAGGTCGACAAGACCATCGACGCCATCACGTCTGCCGCCAAGACCGGACAGATCGGCGACGGCAAGATCTTCGTCATCAACCTCGACCACGCGGTGCGCATCCGCACCGGCGAGGCCGATGCCGCGGCCCTTTGATTTCGCGCTCAACCTTATCCAATCAGGAGTGAATATTATGACGTTCAAGCGTCCCTATGGCGCGGGATTGGCGGCTCTCGCAGTCGGCCTGTTCGCTGCGACCGCAGCCTATGCCGAGCCAACGGTCAACAAGGGAGACAACGCCTGGATGCTGACATCGACAGTGCTGGTGCTGTTGATGACGATCCCGGGCCTTGCGCTGTTCTACGGCGGTCTCGTCCGTTCCAAGAACATGCTCTCCGTCCTGATGCAGGTGTTCTACACCGTCTGCGTCGTCACCGTGATCTGGGCCGTGTACGGCTACAGCCTCACCTTCACCGGCGGCTCCGACTTCATCGGCGGCTTCTCCAAAGCCTTCATGATGGGCGTGACCACCGATACGAAGGCTGCGACCTTCTCGGTCGACGCCAACATCTCGGAGCTCATCTATGTCTGCTTCCAGATGACCTTCGCGGCGATCACGCCCGCCCTCATCGTCGGCGCTTTTGCCGAGCGCATGAAGTTCGCGGCGATCGCGCTGTTCGTCCCGCTCTGGGTCACGCTGATCTATTTCCCGATCGCGCACATGGTCTGGTACTGGCAGGGTCCGGACCTGATCCAGGACGCAGCCAAGGCGCTCGCTGCTGCCACTGACGCGGCGGCGAAGACCGCGGCGGAGGCGAAGCTCGCCGAGATCAAGGCCGACGCCGGCTGGATCTTCAAGAAGGACGCGATCGACTTCGCGGGCGGCACCGTGGTGCACATCAACGCCGGCATCGCAGGCCTCGTCGGCGCTCTCCTGATCGGCAAGCGCGTCGGCTACGGCAAGGAGCTGATGGCTCCGCACTCGCTGACCATGTCGATGATCGGCGCCTCGCTGCTCTGGGTCGGCTGGTTCGGCTTCAACGCCGGCTCCAACCTCGAAGCCAACGGCGGCGCAGCCCTCGCCATGACCAACTCCTTCGTCGCCACCGCAGCCGCCGCGCTGTCGTGGATGTTCGCGGAGTGGATCATCAAGGGTCACCCGTCGGTGCTCGGCGTCATCTCCGGCGCTGTCGCGGGTCTCGTGGCCGTCACGCCTGCCGCCGGCTTCTCCGGCGCGATGGGCGCGATCGTCCTCGGCCTGATCGTCGGCGTGGTCTGCCTGTTCTTCTGCACCGTCGTGAAGAACGCGCTCGGCTACGATGACAGCCTCGACGTGTTCGGCGTCCACTGCATCGGCGGCATCGTCGGCGCTCTCGGCACCGGCATCCTCGTCAACCCGGCTCTGGGTGGCGCGGGCGTCATGGACTACACCGCGATCCCGCCGAAGGTCGGCGACTACGACTTCGCGGCGCAGATGATCGCCCAGCTCTGGGGCGTCGGCACCACGCTGGTGTGGTCGGGCATCGGTTCGGCGATCCTCTACAAGGTCGTCGACGTGATCGTTGGTCTGCGCACCAATGTCGAGAGCGAGCGTGAAGGCCTCGACATCACCGAGCACACCGAGCGCGCCTACAACATGTAAGTCTCCTCCCGGGCGCGGTCTCCCCGGAGACCGCGCCCAGACCTACGGTTCGGGCACATACCCGGCAATGCCCTGACCGTTGAGGGGCTCCAGCGCAAGCTGGAGCCCCTTTCTTTTGGCAGGGCGCTTTCTGATTTGGTTCCGAAGAAAGGGATTGCCATTCCGCGCCACCGGCGCAGAAATATCGACCACAAGAAACGATAATCGGGAGGTGGTCATGCGTTTGGAAGGCGGATGCTATTGCGGCGAAGTGCGCTACGTGGCTGAAGGCGATCCAATGATGCAGGCCCAGTGTCATTGCCGCGAGTGCCAGTACATTACGGGCGGCGCGCCCAACACCTTCATCGCGATGCCGGCGGCCGGCTTCAGCTACGTCCTGGGGCAACCCAAGCAGTTCACCCGCAAGGACCTCGAACGCGCCGTCACGCGCGAATTCTGCGCCGAGTGCGGCACCCATCTGGTGACCAGGGCTCCGGGCCTGCCGGCGGCGATCCTGAAAGTCGGCACGCTGGATGAGCCAAAGCAGTTCCATCCGCAGATGGCGATCTACACCTGCGACATCCAGGAATTCCACGCCATCCCGGCGGGCATGAAGACGTTCGAGAAGCTGCCGGGGCGTTGAGCGTCGATCGCGCCGCAGGACGGTGCGCTCCCTCTCCCGCTTGCGGGGGAGGGCCGGGGTGGGGGTGCCTCCGCAGTGGGATTTCCCAAGAGGAAAGAGCCCTCACCCGGCCCTGCGCGCCGACCTCTCCCGCAAGCGGGAGAGGTGGCCCCGGCATCGCCACCCCCGCTCGGGACGGGCCGGACCTCCGATCTGGGTCACGGAATTGACTCTTGATGACGCGGAAAGCCGATGGTTAATCGCGTCTTAACCTCGCCCTATCTATGGTGAAGTGAACCGCTTCCCGCCGGGGCCTTCGCGCGACCGGCTGTTCCAAGAGTGCTGGCGCCCAGAATGGCTATGACCGCTTCATCCCGCGCGCCGCAGGCCGGTGGAAGCCTAGACACCGAACGCTCGCCCTTTGTGCGGCTGAACGAGCTGCTGGCCCCGCATCAGCCCGGCAAGCCCTTGATTTCGCTCGCGGTCGGCGAACCGCAGCATCCCGTGCCTGATTTCGTCGGCCCGGTGCTGGCCAAGCACATCGCCGATTTCGGCCGCTACCCGATGAACCAGGGAACCGACCCGTTCCGTCAGGCAGCAAGCACCTGGCTGTCGTCGCGATTCAAGCTGCCGCGGCCGCTCGACCCCCGAAGCGAGATTCTCGTCCTCAATGGCAGCCGCGAGGGGCTGTTCCTCGCCGCGATCGCAGCAAAGCGCTACGTCGGCCCGCGTCCCGGCAAGCCCGCGATCCTGATGCCGAACCCGTTCTATCCGGTCTATGGCGCCGGCGCCTTAGCTGCGGCCTGCGAGCCGGTCCATCTGCCGACAACGATCGAAAACGGCTTCCTGCCCGATCTCGACGCCATCGACGAAGCAACGCTGGCGCGCACCGTGGCGTTCTATCTGGCCTCGCCCGCCAATCCGCAGGGCTCGGTCGCCTCGCGCGATTACTTCACGCGCCTGAAGAGCCTCGCCGATCGCCACGGCTTCATGATCCTCAGCGACGAGTGCTATTCGGAGATCTACACCCGCGAAGCTCCGGGCAGCGCGCTCGAATGCGCGGGTGCGGACTTCACCCGTGTGGCCGCGTTCCAGTCGCTGTCGAAGCGCTCGAACCTGCCGGGCCTGCGCGTCGGCTTCGCCGCCGGCGACAAGAGGTTCATCGGGATTTTCCTGGAGCTGCGCAACATCGCAGCGCCGCAGGTGCCGGTGCCGCTCCAGCACGTCGCGACCTTTGCCTATGGCGACGAAGCGCATGTCGAGGAGAACCGCAGGCTTTACCGGATCAAGTTCGATCTCGCCGACCAGATCATCGGCAATCGCTACGGCTATCGCCGGCCCGACGCCGGCTTCTGCGTCTGGCTCAACACGTCCGCGATCGGCGACGATGTGTCGGTGTGTTTGAAACTCTTCACGGAAGCAGGCGTGCGTGTGGTGCCCGGCAGCTTTTTGGCGCGGCAGCAGCCTGACGGATTCAATCCCGGCGCGGGCTACATTCGCCTCGCGCTGGTGCAGGATGGCGAGACCACGGCGCAGGCGCTGCACCGCCTGGTCGAGACTCTGGGTTAGGCGGGGCCCATGAGCATGTCGGCAATCGAACGTGTCATTCCACTGGTCGGCCATCTGCCGCCCTCGATCCGCGAGGGTCTGGCGCGGCGCATGCGCGAGCTCACCGGCCTCGGCCTGATCACGCTGGCCGGCGTCGCCTCAGCCGCACTGATGACCTGGTCGGTGCAGGATCCCAGCCTCAGCCACGCCACCTCGCGGCCGATCCGCAACATCCTCGGCTATGCCGGTGCGATCGGCGCCGATCTCGCGATGCAGATTCTCGGGCTCGGGGCGATCATGCTGGTCCTGACCGTCGCGGTCTGGGGCTGGCGCATGATGACGCATCGCCCGTTCGACCGCGAAGCGCTGCGGCTGGGCTCCTGGATTCTCTGCACGGTGATTGCGGCGGGCTTCGTCAGCTGCTGGCCGCATGGCGGCGCATGGCCGCTGCCGACCGGCCTCGGCGGCGTGGTCGGCGACGCCCTGGTGCGCGCGCCCGCGGTGATTTTCGGACCGGCCGGGACAATCTATCGCATCGTGCTGGGCACGATCCTGTTCGCCGCGCTGGCCGCGACCTTCCTGATCGCCTGCGGTCTTGGCGCCCGTGAGCATGACGACGAGCTCGCGGAGATCGAGGATGACGACAAGCCGCTCGACGAAGACGAAGGGAGCGATCGCGGTTCGGTGTCGCTGGGCTGGCTGTTCCATGCGCTGATGAGCACCAAGGCGCGTCTGATCTGGCTCTTCAGTGCCGCCTATCGCTCGCTGGTCTCGAGCGGACCGAAGACCAAGGCCGTGGCATTCAGCCGCCAGGAGCCGAATCTCGGCGGCGGCCGCGCTGCGCCCTCGATCTCGCCGCAGCCCGAAGACGAGGATGACGAGGACCAGCACGAAGAAGAGGAAGACGAGGAGGAAGAGGAAGAGGAGCCCGCTGCGCGCGCCCCGCGCAAGAAGGCTGCCCCGAAGACCCCTGCCAAGAAATCCTCCGACAAGTTCGACCTTCCGTCGGTCTCCATGCTGGCCGCGCCGAAGGCCGGCGACCGCCAGCCGCTCAGCAAGGCCGAGCTCGAGACCAATTCGCGCTCGCTCGAAGGCGTGCTGCAGGATTTCGGTGTGCGCGGCGAGATCGTGAAGGCCAACCCCGGTCCCGTCGTCACGCTGTACGAGCTGGAGCCGGCGCCCGGCATCAAGTCGTCGCGCGTGATCGGACTTGCCGACGATATCGCCCGTTCGATGAGCGCGCTGTCCGCACGCGTCGCCGTCGTGCCCGGCCGCAACGCCATCGGCATCGAGCTGCCGAACGCGCATCGCGAAAAGGTCTATCTGCGCGAATTGCTGATTGCGAAAGAGGCGACCGACACGGTGGCAAAACTGCCGCTTTGCCTCGGCAAGACCATCGGCGGCGACCCTGTGATCATCGACCTCGCGCGCACGCCGCACATGCTGATCGCCGGCACCACCGGCTCCGGCAAATCGGTCGCCATCAACACCATGATCCTCAGCCTGGTCTACCGGCTGCGTCCGGACCAGTGCCGCCTGATCATGGTCGATCCGAAGATGCTCGAACTCTCCGTCTATGACGGAATCCCCCATCTGCTCACGCCCGTCGTGACCGACCCGAAGAAGGCGGTGGTCGCGCTGAAATGGGCCGTGCGCGAGATGGAAGAGCGCTACAAGAACATGGCCAAGCTCGGTGTGCGCAACATCGACGGCTACAACACCCGCCTGCTCGAATTGAAGGCCAAGGGCGAAGAGCCGACGCGCACGGTGCATACCGGCTTCGACAAGGAGACCGGCAAGGCGATCTACGAGGAAGAGAAACTCTCGCTCGACCCGCTGCCCTACATCGTCATCATCGTCGACGAAATGGCCGACCTGATGATGGTCGCCGGCAAGGACATCGAAGGCGCGGTGCAGCGCCTCGCGCAGATGGCGCGTGCCGCCGGCCTGCACGTGATCCTCGCGACGCAGCGTCCGTCGGTCGACGTCATCACCGGCACCATCAAGGCGAACTTCCCGACCCGCATCGCCTTCCAGGTGACGTCCAAGATCGACAGCCGTACCATTTTGGGCGAGATGGGCGCCGAGCAGCTGCTCGGCCAGGGCGACATGCTCTACATGGCCGGCGGCGGCCGCATCAGCCGCGTGCACGGACCTTTTGCGTCCGACGAGGAAGTCGAGAAGGTGGTGCGTCACCTCAAGACACAGGGACAACCGGAATATCTCGAAGCGGTTACCGCCGAGGAGCCGACCGAGGACGAGGACGGCGCGGTGTTCGACGCGACCGGCATGGGCGGGGATGGCGGCGGCGATCTGTTCCAGCAAGCCGTTGCGATCGTCAAACGCGACCGCAAGGCATCGACCAGCTACATCCAGCGCCGCCTGCAGATCGGCTACAACCGCGCCGCATCGCTGATGGAGCGCATGGAACTGGAAGGCATCGTCGGGCCCGCCAACCATGCCGGCAAGCGCGAGATTCTGGTCGAGGAAGAAGACAGCCATATGTGAGGCAGCCGCCTCAACACATCATTTCACGCGAAATCGTTATCTGCTTTTGCCCGAAATCACGCTAAAAGACGCCCAGCCATACAGGACGACGCGTTGATCAGACATCCGGACATTCGATTCGCTGCCACCATCGCCGCGCGAGGCGCGCGCGTGGCCGGCGTGCTTCTCGTCACTGCCGCGATGGTGACCGCGACGTCGTTCGCGCAGACCGTGCCGGTGCCGAAGCCCGCGCCGAAGGG
>NZ_JALBHA010000325.1:0-7541 GCF_023006445.1 Bradyrhizobium sp. SHOUNA76 | reverse complement strand
CGAACGCTTCGCGAACCGGTGTGCGGCTGACCTTTAGCCGTTGGGCAACCTCTTCCTCCCGCAGGCGGTCGCCGGCGCGGTAGCTGCCGGCCTGGAGCGCTTCGCACAGCGAGCGGAAGACGGCTTCGCCCAACGCGACGCCGGCGCCACGCGCGATCGGTTCCCCCAGTTTTGCCGGACGTCTGGCCATTGTCCCCTTGAGGCGCATCCTGCCCATGCAGAGACGCGCTTGCGTCAGCATCGTATATCTTTGTATACAAAGGTACGCAACGGTGAACCCGGCTGGCCGACGTCGCCACCAGGCAGAATGTCTCTAACTTCGTCGCATCGGGCATGACGGCATGAGTAGCAAATACGACGTGCTGGTGATCGGCGGCGGCAACGCGGCGCTTTGCGCGGCGATCGCGGCGCGGCGCGGCGGAGCGTCGGTGCTGGTGCTGGAGGGGGCGCCAAAGTTCTATCGCGGCGGCAACACCCGGCACACCCGCAACATGCGCTGCGCCCATGACGCGGCGACCGAAATCCTGACCGGCCCTTACACCGAAGAGGAATTCTGGGAGGACCTGCTGCGCGTCACCGGCGGGCAAACCGACGAAGTGCTGGCGCGCCACATGATCCGCGAGTCCAAGGACATCCTGAACTGGATCGTGGAGCAGGGCGTGCGCTGGCAGCCCTCGCTGGGCGGCACGCTCAGCCTCGGCCGCACCAACTCGTTCTTCCTCGGCGGCGGCCGCGCGATGCTGAACGCGCTCTATCTCACCGCAGAACGGCTCGGCGTCGAGGTCGAATACGATGCCGAGGTCACTGATCTCGTGATCGAGGACGGCATGTTCCTCGCAGCGCGCCTGAAGCGGCCGATCAACGGCGCCACCGAGATCCGCGCCACCTCGTTGGTCGCGGCGGCCGGCGGGTTCGAGGCCAACATCGAATGGCTCAAGCAATATTGGGGCGAGGCCGCCGACAATTTCCTGATCCGCGGCACGCCCTATAACCGCGGCTCGATCCTGAAGATGCTGCTCGACAAGGGCGTGCAGGAGGTCGGCGATCCCACTCAGTGCCATGCGGTCGCGATCGACGCCCGCGCGCCGAGATTCGACGGCGGCATCATCACCCGGCACGATTCCGTCGTGTTCGGCATCGTCGTCAACAAGCACGCACAGCGCTTCTACGACGAGGGCGAGGACATCTGGCCGAAGCGCTACGCGATCTGGGGCCGGCTGGTCGCAGCGCAGCCAGACCAGATCGCCTACATCATCTTCGATTCCACCGTCGTCACCAGTTTCATGCCGACGCTGTTCCCGCCGATTGCAGGGCAGACCATCGCGGAGCTCGCCGGCAAGCTTGAGCTCGATCCGGCCGCGCTGGAAAAGACAATCACCGAGTTCAACGCCGCGGTGCGGCCCGGCACCTTCGATCACACAATTCTGGATGACTGCGTGACCGATGGCATCACGCCACCCAAGACGCACTGGGCACGGCGCATCGAAACGCCGCCCTACCTCGCCTATCCCGTGCGGCCCGGCATCACCTTCACCTATCTCGGCACGCGCGTAACCCAGGAGGCGCGCATGCTGATGGCTGACGGCAAGCCGTCGGCCAACATGTTCGCGGCCGGCGAGATCATGGCCGGCAACGTGCTCGGCAAGGGCTATGCCGCCGGCATGGGCATGACCATCGGCAGCGTGTTCGGACGGATCGCAGGACGGGAAGCGGCGAGACATGCACGGAACTAGAATCCTGGACGAGGCCGACCGTCTGATGACGGTCTGCAACTCCTGCCGCTATTGCGAGGGCCTCTGCGCGGTGTTTCCGGCGATGGAAATGCGCCGCGCCTTCTCCGACGGTGATCTCAACTATCTCGCCAACCTCTGCCATGCCTGCGGGGCCTGCTACGTCGACTGCCAGTTCTCGCCGCCGCACGAGTTCAACGTCAACGTTCCGAAGACGCTGGCAATTGCGCGCGCCGAGTCCTATGCGGCCTATGCCTGGCCGCGGGCGCTATCAGGCACATTCGCGCGCAATGGTCTCGTTATCAGCATCGTCGCCGCGCTCAGCATGGCAGCCTTCATTCTCGGCTTCGCCGCCTTGAACGACCGCAACGTGCTGTTCGGCGTGCACACCGGTCCCGGCGCGTTCTACAGGCTGATGCCGCACAACGCGATGGCCGCGCTGTTCAGTGCCGCATTCCTTTTTGCGACCCTCGCACTCGTCTTGAGCGTGCGCGCCTTCTGGCGCGACATCGGTCCGCCGATCGGGGGCCGCGCCGACGGCGTTTCGGTCTTTCGGGCGATCCGCGATGCCGGCGAGCTGCGCTATCTCCATGGCGGCGGCGTCGGCTGCTACAATGAGGACGACAAGCCGACGGACCGGCGCAAGCTTTATCACCACCTGACCTTCTACGGCTTCCTGCTCTGCTTTGCCGCGACCTCGGTCGCCACGCTGTATCATTATCTGCTCGGCCGCGAGGCGCCATATCCGTGGTGGGACCTGCCGGTGGTACTGGGCACGCTCGGCGGCGTCGGTCTGATCGTCGGACCGATCGGCCTGTTCATGGCCAAGATGCGGCGCGATCCTGCGTTGCTCGACGAGTCCCGCTACGGCATGGATGTCGGCTTCATCGCCATGCTGTTCCTGACCGGCTTCACCGGCATGCTGCTTCTGCTCCTGCGCGAGACCTCTGCCATGGGCCCGCTGCTGGCGCTGCATCTCGGCGCCGTGTTCGCGCTGTTCATCACCATGCCCTATGGCAAGTTCGTGCACGGCATCTATCGGTTCGCGGCGCTAGTGCGTTACGCGCAGGAGCGGCGCAGCGAAGCCGGGTCTTGAGGGGCGCGCGGCGCTGACGTATCTCTTGGGCTCGTTCGCGCGATGCGCGAATCGATCGGGAGCCTGGGCTCATGTACATGTTTTTGCCGTTCCTGCTGGCGCTCGCAGCCTGCGCCTGCGTCTGGCGTTCGCTCGCGGGACTTGGCTATGGGCTCTGGAGCGTGACCGTCGTCGTCACCGTCGCCTGGTTCTTTCACCACGCGACCGATCCCCTTAAGTTCTCGTTCTGACGGTGCCGAGATGAGAGCGACAGAGATGAACGGGCGGCAGTCGGTCGGCGCGGTCCTGAATCTGCTCGGGTTGCTCGGGATCTCGTTGATCCTGGCAGTCGCATTTTTCTATCAGCTTGCGCTTGGCGAATTGCCCTGTCCGCTGTGCCTGCTGCAGCGGGCCGGGTTCATCGCGGTTGGCATGGGGTTTCTATTCAATCTGCGCCTCGGCGAGCGACCGTCACACTACGCGATGATACTGATGTCCAGCCTAGTTACCGGATTCATCTCGATGCGGCAGGTGTCGCTGCATCTTGCGCCGGGCGATCCCGGATACGGCTCGGCGCTATTCGGGCTGCATTTCTACACATGGGCGCTCATCGCCGCGGTCGGTATCGTTTGTTATGTCGCGCTTGTCTTCGTGGTGAAGGACATGATTGGCGCGCGGGACAAGGACGCGCCGCTGGGCGGAGCAGCATCGAACGCGGTGTTCGCGATTTTCGCGTTGCTGGTCGCCGCAAATCTCCTGTCCACCGTGCTGGAGTGCGGCGCGGGTCAGTGCGACGACAACCCGGTCCGCTATCTCCTGCTCAAGTGAGGAGACCGTCGCACCGGCGTTGGCCGGTGCGACGGTCGTGAACCTCACGCCACCTCGCGCTCCGGCGGGGATGCCTTCTCGCGCGCCATCGTCGTTGCGGTGACGTAGTCGGTCTTGCCGGTGCCGAGCAACGGCACCTTGTCGACCACCATGATCGCGGCGGGAACGGTCAGCTCGGACGCGCCGATCGTCTTGGCCTGGCCCTGCATCGCGCTACGCTCGGCGTTCTTCTCCGTCGTCAGCAGCACGATGCGTTCGCCCTTGCGCGGGTCGGGGATCGACACTGCGACCGATGCGGCCTGCGGCCACAGTGTCGTCGCGATGTTCTCGACCGCGGACAGCGAGACCATTTCGCCGGCGATCTTGGCAAAGCGCTTGGCGCGGCCTTTGATGGTGATGAAGCCGGCCGCGTCGATCGCGACGATGTCGCCGGTATCGTGCCAGCCCTCGGCGAGCACTTCGAGTACGCCGGGATTTTCGGCCTTGAGGTAACCGAGCATCACGTTTGGCCCGCGCACGGAGAGGCGCCCACCTTCCTCGATACCGGGGACCGGATCGAGGCGGCTTTCCATCAGCGGCGACAGGCGGCCGACGGTGCCGGGGCGGTTGGCCATCGGCGTGTTCATCGCCAGCACCGGCGCCGTCTCGGTGACGCCATAGCCTTCGAGGATACGGATGCCGTAGCGCTCCATGAACACCTGGCGGGTGCGATCCTTGACGGCTTCGGCGCCCGCGATCACGAGGCGCAGCGTGCGGAAGTCGTAGGCATGCGCCGAGCGCGCATAGCCGGTGAGGAACGTATCGGTGCCGAACAGGATCGTCGCGCCGGTCTGGTAGATCAGCTCGGGCACGATCCGGTAATGCAGCGGCGAGGGGTACATGTAGATCGGAATGCCCGCCAGCAGCGGCATCATCATTCCGCCGGTCAGCCCGAAGGAGTGGAACACCGGCAGCACGTTGAACACCTTGTCATTGGCGTTGGCGTCGACCCGCGCCAGCGCCTGCGCCGCGTTGGCGAGGATGTTGCGGTGGGACAGCACCACGCCTTTGGGCGTGCCTTCCGAGCCCGAGGTGAACAGCACCACGGCCGGATCGTTGGCCTGGCGGGTGACACGCGGCGTCGTGCCTGCGAGCAGACCCTTGATCTTGTCGGCTGTGCCGATCGAGGCACGGACGTCCTCGAGATAGACGACACGCGCCTCTGCGGAGATTGCGGTCATCAGCTTGTCGAGCTTACCCTTCTCGATGAACGCCTTCGAGGTCAGCACGGTCTTGACTTGCGCGGCCTTCATGGCGGCGAGGACGTTGACCGGACCGGCCGAGAAGTTGAGCATTGCCGGCACCCGGCCGATATTCTGCAGCGCCATGAAGACGACGGCGACGCCGGCGGAATTCGGCAGCAGCACGCCGACATTCTCGCCGACGGCGGTGCCGCTCTCGAGCTTGCGGCTCAGGACCTGCGCGCCGAGGATCAGCTTGCGGTAGGTCAGCTTGGTGCCAAGCGCATCCTCGATGATGACCTTGCCGGTGTCGCGATCGCGATAGGCGTGTCCGAGGGCTTCGAACAGCGTGTGGTCGAGCATGGCGTTCTTGACCATCGCATCGATCATCACATCCTGGAGTGCGGCACCCGCGGCGTTGCGGCGCGCCTTGCCCTTCAGCGCCGCATCGACCGGCAGCTTGACGGGCGGCAGGATGGTGACCGTCACCCGCGGAAACCACGAGCGCTTGATCTGGCTGGAGTTGAGGTAGCTGAGATGCGAGCGCTGGGCGCCCTCGATGCGGACCGGCACCACGACGGCGTCGGCCTTGTCGGCGATCATCGCGGTGCCGTCATAGACCTTCATCAGCGATCCCGAGACGGTGATGCGTCCCTCGGGGAAGATCACGACGGGCTCGCCGGCGGCGACGAGCTTGATCAGGTCACGCGCGGCCAGCGGCTTGCTCGGGTCCATGGTGTAGTGCTTGACCACGCGCAGGAACGGCTTGGCCCACCAGGCCTTGGCGATGCCGGTATCGACCGCGAAGCTCGCGTCGATCGGCAGCACGGCGTGCAGCAGCGGGCCGTCGATCAGGCTGACATGGTTGGGCGCGATCAGCATGCGGGTGCCGGCAGGCGGCAGGTTTTCGAGCCCACGCACTTCGGTGCGGAACAGCGCACGGAACAGCAGCCCGCCGAAGTCGCGCACGCCTTCCTTGCCCCACTTGGTCAGGACAAACCACACCGCGCCGAAGCTGGCGAGGCCGAGGCCGAAGAAGATCCAGCCGATATGAAGGCCAGCCGCCTGCAGCAACGCGACGAACAGCGAGCCAACCACCATGAAGGCAGCCTGCAGCACATTGCCGGCGGCGATGATGCGGGCGCGCTCCGACGGTGCCGACCAGGCCTGGACGGCGGCGAAAGAGGGAACGACGAACAGGCCGCCGCCGAATGCGAAGGCGACGAAATCGACCAGCATGCGCAGGCCGGCGAACGACGTTGCGAAACCGGCCGCGGTGATGTCCTGCCCCTTGGCGGTCACGCCGATGGCCCATGCGAGATCGAGGCCAGAGCATCCCATGATGATGGCGCCGATCGGGACCAGCGCGAGGTTCGGACGAACGTGGCTCAGGCTGGCGGCGAACAGCGAGCCGATGGCGATGCCGATCGCGAAGATCGCAAGACACAGTGTCACCACGCCCTCGGTGCCGCCGACGACCTCCTTCACCAGAGCCGGCAGCAGCGACAGCACGATCGCGCCGACCAGCCAGAACCAGGAGACGATGACGGTGCCGTCCCACAGTCGATGGTCAGCGTGCAGCGTCCTGAGCAGGCTCACCGTCGAGGTCCAGGGATTGGCATCGACGGGCAGGTCAGGCGCGGACGGCGTTGTCTGCGGAATGCGGGCGGCGAAAGCCCATGACAACAGCGCCAGCGCGACCACGGCCGAGGCGACCCAGCCCATATGCGCGGACCCGGCCACGAACTGGCCGCCGGCGACGGTGCCGAGCAGGATGGCCATGAAGGTCGCGCCTTCGACCAGCGCGTTGCCGGTCGCGAGCTCACCGAGCTGGAGCTGATCCGGCAGCATTGAGTATTTCACCGGGCCGAACAGGGCTGCGATGATGCCGAACAGGGCGAGGGCTGCGAACAGCAGCGGCACCGAGTGCAAGAAGAAGCCGGCGGCAGCAAAGCAGGCTGCGAAGATCTCGGCGAATTTGAGCCGCCTTGCGACGACGGATTTGACGTATTTGTCGGCCAGCTGGCCGCCGAGCCCGGACAGGATGAAGTAGGGGAAGATGAAGACGGCGCCCGCCACCGTCACCAGCGCATCGCCGTGGCCGGTCGCGGCACTGTAAAGCAGGATGATGACGAGTGCGTTCTTGAGCACGTTGTCATTGAGCGCCGAGAAAAATTGCGCCCAGAACAGTGGCGCAAAGCGGCGTGAGGACATCAATTCCCTGATCATGACTAGTCCTGTTTTGGAAAAGCAGCCTGAGGTTTCTACGTGGTCTGAGAAGCGTCACGACCGGAAGTGAATCGGGGGAACGATTGCAACGGCGACGATATCGCCGGTCTGCTCAGTCCCCCTCGGTTCCTCCGATCCTGTTGGTCTCCACCTGGTCTGGTTAGGTTCGCAAATATCTGATCGCGACCGCATCAGCCGCGCTTACCCGGATATGGCCCGGGCGATGAGGAAACCTGAGCCGGCTCATGGAAGCCAGCGGGATCGCCCGCGATTGTCCGGAATGGTGAGTCGTTCGTTGCATCCATCCGGAATTCCGGCCGAACCAGAGGGGCTCGGCTGCGCGCCTCAGGTGAGATGGGTGAGGTGGCGAAAGGGCGAGAAGCGGCCGAGCAGGCTGAACCGCCGGCCCTCCTGACGCGCCCGGGCGCGGCTCGCCCGCCACATCCGGAAGGTCGCGCG
>NZ_JALBHA010000324.1:0-7547 GCF_023006445.1 Bradyrhizobium sp. SHOUNA76 | reverse complement strand
TCCATCAGCGCCTCGCGCAGCACCGGCCAATTGTCGGGGTCGGGATAGCGCAGGAAGGCCTTGTGCAGGCGGCGCTGGCGCAGGCCCTTGATCGCCTCGACCTTGTCGCTGCCGCCGCGGCGCACGCCGCGCAACGGATTGACGCCGGTGTGGTACATCGCGGTCGCGGTCGCCATCGGCGAGGGCAGGAAGGTCTGCACCTGATCGGCACGATAGCGGTTCTTCTTGAGCCAGAGCGCGAGGTTCATCATGTCCTCGTCGGTCGTGCCCGGATGTGCCGCGATGAAATAGGGGATCAGGTAATACTTCTTGCCGGCCCGTTCGGCCGCTTCGTCGAACATCCGCTTGAACTTGTTGTAGGCGCCGATGCCCGGCTTCATCATCTTGTCGAGCGGGCCGCGCTCGGTATGCTCCGGCGCGATTTTCAGATAACCCCCGACGTGATGGGTGACGAGCTCCTTGATGTATTCGGGGCTCTCGACCGCGAGGTCGTAGCGCACGCCGGAGGCGACCATCACCTTCTTGATGCCCTTGGTCTCGCGCACCTTGCGATAGAGCCGGATCAGATCGTCATGCGAGGTGTTGAGGTTCGGGCAGATCTCGGGGAAGACGCAGGACGGCCGCCGGCACGCCGCCTCGACCTTCGGGTCCTTGCACGCCATCCGGTACATGTTGGCGGTGGGGCCGCCGATGTCGGAGATCACGCCGGTGAAGCCCGGCGTCTTGTCGCGGATCTTCTCGATCTCGCGCAGGATCGAGCCCTCGGAGCGGTTCTGGATGATGCGGCCTTCGTGCTCGGTGATAGAGCAGAAGGTGCAGCCGCCGAAACAGCCGCGCATGATCGTCACGGAGAACTTGATCATGTCCCAGGCGGGAATTTTGGCGTCGCCATAGGACGGATGCGGGGCGCGCGCATAGGGCAAGTCGTAGACCGCGTCCATCTCGTCGCTCGTCAGCGGGATCGGCGGCGGATTGAGCCAGAGGTCACGGTCGCCGTGACGCTGCACCAGCGGCCGTGCATTGCCGGGATTGCTCTCCCGGTGCAGCACGCGTGACGCGCGGGCATAAGCTTCCTTGTCCTGCTCGACCTGGTCCAGCGCCGGCAACCGGATCACGGTCGCACCCTTCTGGCGCGTTGCGCCCTCGTCGGCGGAATCAAGATCGTCGGCGTGCAGCTCGGTGTAGTCCTCCGGGACCTTGCGGAACAGCGCGACGCCCCTGATGTCGTCGAGCTCGCGCGCGGTCTCGCCGGCTGCGATGCGGTTCGCCACTTCAACGACGGCGCGCTCGGCGTTGCCGTACAGCAGGAGGTCGGCCTTGGCGTCGGCGAGCACCGAGCGGCGCACCTTGTCGGACCAGTAGTCGTAATGCGCGATCCGGCGCAGCGAGGCCTCGATGCCGCCGAGCACGATCGGCACATCCTTGAACGCCTCGCGGCAGCGCTGCGCATAGACGACGGTGCAGCGGTCCGGCCGCTTGCCGCCTTCACCGCCGGCCGTATAGGCATCGTCGCTGCGTATGCGGCGGTCCGCGGTGTAGCGGTTCACCATGGAATCCATGTTGCCGCCGGTGACGCCGAAGAACACGCGTGGCTTGCCGAGCGCCTTGAACGGCTCGGCCGAATGCCAGTCGGGCTGGGAGATGATGCCGACGCGAAAGCCCTGCGCCTCCAGCAGGCGGCCGATGATCGCCATGCCGAAGCTCGGATGGTCGACATAGGCGTCCCCGGTCACCAGCACGATGTCGCAGGCGTCCCAGCCGAGCGCGTCCATCTCGGCGCGGCTCATCGGGAGGAACGGCGCCGGCTTGCGCGGTCGGGCCTGCGCCATCAGGGGCTTTTCGGCGGCGATGATCTCAGTGTTCATGGGGCGTAGGCATAGGACTCCGGGCCCTCGAATTCAACCGACGGGCGCGTGAAAGATTCGAGGTTCCGTAGCCGTTTGGGCGCGTTAACCCTTCGCCAGCGCCTGCCGGACCTCGGCCGTGGTGGCCGGCTCGCCGCCATGCGCGCGGACCATCCGAACGGCGTCGTCGACGAGGCCAATATTGGTGGCCGTCGACCCCAGCAGCGCATCCTCGAGACCGACGCGGATATGGCCGCCGCGGGCCACCGCCTCGCCGATTAGCGGCGTGAGGTCGACGCCGAGGCCGGAGACCATCCACGGCGCACCCGGTGCTTCCTCCTCCGCCAGCGTGACCAGCGCCGCAAGGCCATACGGCTTCGGCGGAAAGCAGAACGCGAATTGCTGCGAGAACATGAAGCGGTAGACCGGCGCCTTCACGCCGCTCGCGCGCGCCAGTGCCGCGCCGGCGCGGATGAAGCCCGGCTCGTAGATGGCGAAGGCGGGGTGAATTCCGTAGCGCCTGGCAACGCCAAGCCCGTGCCGGATGTGGGTCTCCGGATTGAGATAGGTCTCGGCCGGCTTGGCTTCCGCCGTGGTGGCGGTCAGGGTGAAGTTGACGCTGCCGGGATCGACCACGGCGAATTCGAGCAGGCCGCGCTCGGCTAGCGCCTCGATATGGGCGAAGCGCGCCTTGGGGTCGGCGATGTTGCCGCGCGCATCAAGGCCGGGGATCGAGGGATAGACGGGCACGTCGATCCTGGCACGAATGCCTTCGATGATCCGCGCATAGACCTGCCAATCGAAAGTCTGCGGTCCCCCGCCGTCATAGGCATGCGTGTGAATGATCGCGGCGCCGGCCTTCGCGCAGGCAATGCCCTCGGCGATGATTGCGTCGATCGTATCGGGGATACCGGGCTGAAGCGCGCGGCTCCAGGGTCCGTTCAGTGCCGCCTCGATCCAGACCTTGTGCATCTTGCGCCTCCCGCGCCCGTCCGAACGAACCGAGGCTCGTTTTGCAGAACCGTATCACGTCGGCTGCGCGCGGTCAGCGGCATCAGGTGTGTGACGTCGTCCACATACCGGTGGGCGCCAATCACGTCATGCTCTCCTTCGTTTCAAGGGAGAGATCGATGTTCGTGGTCGACATGCTGCTGATCCTGGCGATGCTGTTCTTCCTGTTCCTGCCGATCACCGATCGCAGGACGGTGCGGATGCGGCTCTGCATGCTCTGCGCGTTGCTGGCGGTGTTGTCGGTCTCGGTCACACGCACTCCCATCGTGCCGGTGTTGCTCGCGGGTGTCTCCGCGTCCCCCGGGATGGCGCGCGTGCCGCATTTGCATGTCGGTGAGCCGTCGTCGGGGTTCTCACCCCGGCCGACATCGGATATCCGATTGATCCATGGGCAAGGAAATCTCTGACGGCGGTCACGACGTGCCGGCCGGCGTATCATCCGCCAGAGCCTGGCTCGGCGCCATTGCGCTGGTCGGCTTCATCCTGGTGGCGACTGCGCAGGCCTCAAATCAAATCCTGGCGCGCGGGCTCGCCGGATCCGTCCCACCGTTTGCGCTCGCCTTCTTCCGCTGGAGCATCGTTGCCGTCGGGCTTGCGCCGATTGCGCTCGCCGAGATTCGCGACGGCCGCATCGCACTTGGCAAGAACATCTGGCCGATCCTGGCGGCCGGGTTCATGGGCATGTTTCTCTGCGGCGGCCCGGTCTACGCCGCCGGCGTATCGACGACGGCCATCCATATCGCCTTGATCATGGCGCTGTCGCCGATCACCGTGCTGCTGATCTCCGCCGTGCGCGGCATGGAACGCGTCGGCCCGCTGCAATGGTTGGGTACCGCGCTCGCGCTGGCTGGTGCGCTGCTCATCATCTCGGGCGGTCATCCGCAGACGCTGATCGAACTGGAGACCGCGGCGGGCGACGGCTTGGTCGTGATCGCGATGCTCGGCTGGTCCGGCTATACTCTGCTGCAATCGCGAGCCGCGCCGCGCGCGTCCCTGCTTGCGCGCATCAGCCTGTTCGCAGCCGCCGGCGCATTGTTCTCGCTGCCGCTCGCCGCCTGGGAAATGTGGACCATGCCGGCCCAAATCTTCAGCGTCAGGGCGCTCGCGGCCTACGTGTTCGCAGGGATCGTTCCTGGCCTGCTTGCGTATGCCGGCTTTGCCTGGCTCGGCGCCAAATTCGGTTCGGTGCGAACCTCGCTCGTCCTTTACCTCGGACCGGTTGCAAGCGCCCTATTGTCTTTCGCGATTCTCGGCGAGCCGCCAAAGCCAATCCATTTCGCCGGCGGCCTATTGATCCTTGGCGGCGTGTGGGCCAGCTTGCGCCGATAGTTCCATCTGGGCGCATCGTAGTTCAGACGCAGGAACCATCCGAGACTGCGAACATTCTGATCAAGGGCCCGGTTGAGCGCGCTTCTATTGTTTCGGCGTTCGCGGTGTCGCCTCTGGCGATGGGGGACTTGTGAGCACAGTCATAGAGAACTTGCTGTTGCGGAAGCAGAAGCTCGTGGAACAGCTCCAAAAGGCGCCGTCAGTCGAGGACCGCGACAAGATCGAGCACCAGCTCGAACAGATCAATACCGCGCTGGATTTTCTGGACAGGCCGGGATCAAAGGACGCGCGATAGTCGCGCTCATTCCACCTTGAGCGCTCTTGCGTAGACCGACCCCGAATTGGTGATGTGCGTTGTCATCAACTCCTCGAAGGCGGCGAGCTCGCCGCGCGCGAACAAATCGAGCAGCTTGCGATGCTCGTCGAACGACGTGCGGGTCCGGACGTCGATCGGCGAGGCCAAATTGGTGCGGAGCGCGGCGACGCGGCCGGAAACCAGCTGATAGGATTCGGCGAGGTAGCGGTTGCCGCAATGGGCGAACAGCGCCTCGTGGAAGGCCGCATCGGCGCGGCCATAGGCGATGTTGTCCTTCGCCGCGACCGCCGGCTCCATCGCCGCGATCGCCGCACCCATCGAGGCGATCGCACCGTCGCGATCGCAGCGATAGGCGAGCTCGGCCGCCCGGGGCTCGAGCGCGATGCGGAAGGTGCAGAGCGCGGTGATGTCATCGGCGCTCGGCGTGAACACGAAGCTGCCGACCTGCGGGCGGATCGCCACGAGGCCTTGCGCCTGCAGCTGGCCCATGGCCTCGCGTACCGGCGTGCGGCTGACGCCGAAGGAATTCGCCACCATCTCCTCGGATATGGCGGCCCCTAACGCGAACTCGCCGTCGATGATCGCCTGCCGCAGCCGCTGCATCACCCGCTGCGACAGCGATTTCGGCGTATCGAGCTTGAGCGAGCGCATCTGCTCTCTCAGACGACTTTGCCGGGATTGAGCAGGTGATCGGGATCGAGCGCCGCCTTCAGCGTCCGCATCAGCGCGATCTCGGCCTCGCTCCGGGCATGCCCCAGCCACTTCTTCTTCAGCGTGCCGATGCCGTGCTCGGCGGAGACGCTGCCGCCGAGCTCACGGACCAGACCGTAGATGATCGTGTCCATCTCTTCCTTCGGCTGCTGCTCGACGGAAAGGCCGGTGACCCAGGAGACCAGATGCAGATTGCCGTCGCCGATATGGCCGTAATAGACGCTTTCGCAGCCCTCGATACCGTCAGCCAGCGCCGCCTTGCACCGCGTGACGAACTCGTCCATCCGCTTAACCGCAAGGCCGATGTCGTAGGAGATGTGCGGGCCCAGCACCTGGCCGAATTCGGCGCAGATGTCGCGCACGCGCCAGAAGCTCTGCGTCTGCGCCAGCGATTGCGCGACAGCAGCATCAGTCAGCAGCCCGCGCTCCATCAGCTCTTCGAGCCAGCTCTCGAACCGCGGCGCGTCCAGGCTTTCGTCGGTGCCCTGCGCCTCGACCAGCACGTAGAGGCCGTGACCTGCGCCGACCGGCGGCTTCACGCCGGCGCGATTCGTGATCACGTCCCAATAGTCCGGCCACATCACCTCGAATGCCGACAGCAGCGGGCCGAGCCCGCTGCGCGCCGCGTCGAGCAGCGCGATCACTGCGGCATAGTCCTTCAGCGCGCACAGCGCGGCCATGGTCGAGCGCGGCTTCGGGAACAGTTTTAGCACCACGCGGGTGATGATGCCGAGCGTGCCTTCGGAGCCGATGAACAGATGCTTCAGATCGTAGCCGGCATTGTTCTTCATCAGCTTGTTGAGGTTGGTCATGACGGTGCCGTCGGGCAACACCACTTCCAGGCCGAGCACCAGTTCGCGCGTCATGCCGTAGCGGATCACGCGGTTGCCGCCGGCATTGGTCGAAAGATTGCCGCCGATCGCACAGGAGCCGCGCGAGCCGAGGTCGAGCGGGAAGAAGAAGCCGGCCTCGTCGGCGGCCTTCTGGATCGTCTCCAGCGGCGTGCCTGCCTTCACCGTCATCGTCGCCGAGGCAGGGTCGATCTCCTCGATGCCGGTCATGCGCTCCAGCGAGATCGCGACCCAACCCGCTTCGGGCGATGCGCCGCGGCACAACCCGGTCAGTCCGCCCTGCGGCACGAACGGCAGGCGCGCCTGCCGGCAGGTCAGAATCGCGTCGGCGACACCTTGCGCATCCACGGGGCGGATCACCGCGAGCGGCGTCTGCGGCAGGCTCGCGCTCCAATCGTTGCAATTGCGCGCCGGCACGTCGGTGCCGATCAACACGGCGGCTGCGCCGAGCTTGTCGCGCAGGGCGCCGAGCAATTGGTCGGGTCGCCCGATAGGGGTCACCATGTCCATGCGAGACCTCCTCAAAACATGACTGCGCCCATGCGCGCCGTGACATCGGAAAGGGTTTGCGTGCTTCTTGTATGTAAGGTACAAGATGAAAAGTAAAGCAAAAACAAAACCCGGTTAAGCTTCGGAAGGTCCTTTGAGATCAGAGGCTTAGTTCGGGGGCCAAGCAAGGGGCAGTGTGATGACCGAGGCAATTCGCGGGTTCTGGGTGGCATCGGCGACGCCGCTGGCAGCCGACGGCAGCGTGGATTCGGCAAAGCTCGCGGCTCACGCCAACCAGCTTTTCGGCAAGGGCGTCGACGGCGTCGTGCTGTTCGGCACCACCGGCGAGGGCACCTCTTTCAATGTCACCGAGCGCGTCGCGACCATCGAAGCCGTGCTCAAGGCCGGCGTTGCCCCGGAACGCATCGGCATCGGCGGCGGCTTTCCCGCCATCACCGACAGCATCGCCCTCTCGCGCGCCGCACTCGGCCTCGGCCTGCGTCACGTGCTGTTGCTGCCGCCCTATTTCGACCGCGGCGTCACGGCTGAAGGCATCGAGGATGCCTTTGCCGCGATCATCGACGGCGTCGCCGACGACCGGCTGCGCGCTTATCTCTATCACATCCCGCAGACGTCGGGCGTTGCGATCCCGAGCAGCGTCGCCGCGAACTTGCGCAAGCGCTATGGCAAGCAGGTTGCCGGCCTCAAAGACTCCAGCGGCGACTTCAAGCAGTTCCAGGCCTTCCGCACTGCTGCACCCGAGCTCGCCATCACCGTCGGCAACGAAGCCGATATCACCCGCGCGATCGCGGCCGGCGGCGCCGGCACCATCTGCGGCATGGCCAACGTCGTGCCCGAGCTGGTCAAGGGCATGGTGGTGGGCAAGGATGTCGAAGCGCGCATGCAGGCTGCGATCGACGTCGTGCTGAAGACGCCGTCCTTCACCGCGACGCTGAAGGCCATCCTGGCGGCGCAGACCGGCGACGCCGCCTGGCT
>NZ_JALBHA010000323.1:0-7556 GCF_023006445.1 Bradyrhizobium sp. SHOUNA76 | reverse complement strand
GCAGAAGAACACGACGCGGCGGCCGGTGGCGGCCGCGACCTCGCGCAGCATGCCGCCGGGCTTGAGGCTCTCCTCGATGGACGGATAGGGCGCATGCAGCGCGCCTTCGAGCATGCCGTGCTTCATCCGCTCGTTGGTTTCGCGCAGATCGACCAGCAGCATGTCGGGCCGGCCGAGAATGCGGATCGCCTCGACCGCGCTGAGCGCACGGCCTTCCTTCTCCAGTTCCTCTTGATGCAGGCCGACATGCATGTTGGCTGGCACCGCCACGTCCATCATCTTCGGATTGGGCAGCTTCAGGTTCGCCATCAGCTCGATATATTCGTCGACCGAGCGCACCTGGAGCCGCGGATTGTAGCGCTTCTCCTCGCCGATGGTGGAGACGGTATCGCCCTTGTAATCGTGCGCCGGGAATACCATCGTCTCGTCCGGCAACTTCAGCAGCCGGTTGAAGATCGAATCGTATTGCGCGCGCGAAGAACCGTTCTGGAAGTCGGTGCGGCCGGTGCCGCGGATCAGCAGCGTGTCGCCGGTGAAGACGCGATCGCCCATCAGATAGGAGTAGGAATCGTCGGTGTGACCGGGCGTGTACATCACGTCGAGCGACAGGCCCTCGATCGTCACCTTGTCGCCGTCGGCGACCCGCATCGCCACCACGTCGGCCTTGGTCTGGTCGCCCATCACGGTCATGCAATGGGTGCGGTCGCGCAGCTCACCGAGGCCGGTGACGTGGTCGGCATGCAGATGGGTATCGACCGCCTTGACCAGCTTGAGGTCGAGCTCGCGCAGCAATTGGCAGTAGCGGTCGACCTTCTCCAGCACGGGATCGAGAATCAGCGCCTCACCGCCGGGGCGGCTGGCAAGCACGTAGCTGTAGGTGCCTGAAACGCTGTCGAAGAGCTGGCGGAAGATCATGGCAGGAAGTCCGGCAGTGGAACTGATTTCGAGGATTCTACTACGGACGCGGTCCTAAAGAGAAGCAATTCACTGCGTGGGTGACGAGATTTGGAAGATTTTTATTGCAGTGCGGGTTGGGGGGTGGCCATGCTGTCACCCACCCAAAGCTGTCATCGCCCGCCTAGTGCGCAATTGCGCACAGGAGCGGGCGATCCATTATTCCAGAGACCGTCGTGGGATACGGAGAAGCCGCGGCGTACTGGATTCCCCGCTTGCCGCTTACGCTAAAGCTTCGGCGCGCCCAAGACCAAACCCCGGCGAAGCCTTGGCGTAGCCGGGGTCGCGGGGAATGACGTCGAGGGTGCCGCGACGCTGTGTGCGCGGCCCCTCAGGGCCGCACCACCGTGTAGCCGTTCTCCGCGAGGAAAAGGATCTGCCCGACGCCCACCTGCACCGGTGTTGCGGCCTGGATGAACTCCGGCCGCTTCCCCGTCTCGCGCTCGATCGTGTCCACCGTGTTGAGGCAGATGTCGAAACGCACGCCCTGTGCGATCAGGCTTTCGACCTGCTTGCGACGCTCGCTGCCTGACAGCAGCAAGTCGATGCCGGGACCGAACGCCACCACTTCGATCGCGATCTTGTCGGGGGCGTAGGCCTTCAGAAGGTTGTTGGCGACGCTCAGCACCAGCGCCTGCTTCTTTGCATCGCCGTCGGAGAGTTGCAGCACAATCTTGTGCTCGGCGAACGGCTTGTCCTGGAGCGGCAACTGCTGCGCATCAGCCGGCATCGCCGGCCAGATGAGCAGCGTCAACAACATCGCGCTGAGAACTAGCGCCCGCCTCATCCTTGTCCCGCAATGCCTGGATTGTCGTCGACGCCTTTCAGCGTGACACCGGAGCCGAGCCGCTCCTGAAACATCCGGCCCGAGCGCAGATATTTGCCGACGACGTCCCACACCGGCGCGCCTTGCTGGCCGTTGATCGAAGCCCAGCCTGCGACCTTGTAGCGGTGGCTGGCGCTGAGCGCCTTGCCACTATTGAGCTTCAGCTCCGAGATGCGGCTGCCGATCGCTGCCGTCGGTGTGCAGGTGTAGCTGAGCCCGCCGGCGCGCACCATGTCGCCGCCCTGCTGGTAATAGGGATCGGGGTTGAAGAGGTTGTCGCAGATGTCTTCCAGCACGTCCTTGATCTGGGCTCCCGTCATCTCCTGCACATAGGTTTCGGGATAGGTGATCGCGGTCTCCGCGAGCAGATCCTCCATGGTCAACGCCTGGCCGGACAGCGCGGTGACGCCCCAGCGGAAGCCCGGCGACAGCGCGATCTCGGCATTGAGCTCGGTGCGGAGCGCGGTGCAGATCAGCTCGTCGACGGGACCGGAGAAATTGCCGCGGCGATAGAGCAGGCGGTCGGGCGTTGCGATCTTCGCCGACCAGTCGGTCACATGCGGCGCGCGCAGCCGGCCGATCAGCTCGGCCATTCCAGGGTCGGGCTTCAACAGCTCGGAATAGACAGGCAGCAGATGATAATGAACGTCGCCGACCTTGCCCTTGTCGATCGCGAGATCGAGCACGGCAAGGAATTTTCCGTTGGAGCCGGCATTGGTGACGAGCGTGGTCCCGCCCGCGTTTTTCACGGGAATCGGCTGCGGCACGGCGTCGTGGGTATGACCGCCGAGAATGACGTCGATGCCGGTGACGCGGCTTGCGAGCTTGAGGTCGACATCCATGCCGTTGTGCGACAGCAGGATGACCGCATCGACCTTGTCGGTGCCGCGCAAGGCATCGACATGCTTCTGCAATTCCTCCTCGCGGATGCCGAAGGTCCAGTCCGGCGTGAATCGCTTGGGATGCGCGATCGGCACGTAAGGGAAGGCCTGGCCGATGATCGCAACCCGATGGCCGCCGATCTCCTTGATCATTGAGGGCTTGAACACGCGCCCCGTGGCCTTGTCGAATGCGGGGGCATCGTTGAACGCGGCTTCCTCGGTCAGGAAAACGTTCTGCGCCAGGAACTCGCCCTTGAAGCGCTCGAGATTGTCGCGCAGCGTCTGCTCGCCATAGGTGAACTCCCAATGCCCGGTCATCGCCTCGATGCCGAGCAGATTGGCGACTTCGACCATGTCGCGGCCCTGCATGACCTGGGCAAGCCCGGTGCCCTGCCAGAGATCGCCGCCGTCGAGGAGCAGCGAACGTTTCTCGCCGACATCGGCTCGCAAACGGTCGACCAGCGTCTTCAGATGGGCAAAACCGCCGAGCTTGCCGAAGCGGCCTGCGGACTTCTCGAACTCGACGCAGGTGAAGGCATAGGCATCGGCGCTGTCGGAGCGGATACCGAAATGTTCGAGGAAGGCGCGGCCGACCAGGTGCGGCGGTCGTCCGGCCATCTCGCCGATGCCGATGTTGATGCTGGGCTCGCGGAAATAGACCGGGTTGAGCTGCGCATGGGTGTCGGTGATGTGCAGGATTCGCGCGTTGCCGAACCGCTCGAGGTCGTAAATGCTCGCGGCTTCAGTGCCTCGCGCAAGCCGCGGCAGGCTGAGCGATGCAGCGGCAAGGCCTGCAGACTTCAGGAAATCGCGGCGGCGGATAGCCATCCCAGATTCTCCGCGCCCTCTCATGATCGCAAGACTGCTCACCCGGGAACAGTCTAGCGGATTTCCATCGCCTTCCAGGCTTCTTTTTCAGACGTCGCCTGGAAGATCGACGCCTTCGCCAGCGCCTCGGCCTCCTTGGCTGCGGCAGTGGCGCGGTCGAAATCGCCGCCATCCGCCGCCTTCTTGGCCGTTGCCAGCGTGGAGACGGTGGTGGTCCATTGGTGACGCAGGCTGGCCGCCTCCTTGGCCGCAGCTTCCGCGGCGGCAAAGGCCGCCTTGTAGTCCGCTTCATTTGCCGCGCGCGCCGCTGAGGCGAGGCCGAGTGCGAGCAGCATGGCGAGAGGAAGTGTCCGCTTCATGGCCGCGCTCCCGGGCCTGAGATCGGCAGGCCGTTTGCAACGTAGGACAGGAAATATTCGACGTCGCGATACTCGTCCGACTGCGGCTCCAGCGGAACCGCGCGGGTCTGGCTGTTGCAGGTGACGAAGCGGCGGCTGGTCGTGCCCATGCCGCTCCATTCGGAGCGGTAGATCGGCATCGCGTTCAGGATACCGAGCGCCGGCGCCAGGGTTTCGGCGCGGATGCGCTCGCCCGGGCTTTGCACATGACAGCCGGCGCAGGAGAAGTTCATCTGGCCGCGCCGGGTGTAGAAATAGCGCTTGCCGTTTTCGAACGCCGCGAGTGCACGCGGATCATCGGGAATCTTGATGTCCATCGGCTTGCCGCGCGAGGTGAACGCCATGTAGGCGGTGAGCGAGGCCATCTCGTCCTTGACGTAGGAATAGGGCGCCTCGCCATTGGCCTCGCGGCAGCGGTTGAGCGCGAGCTCCAACGTGACGACCTTGCCTTCCCTCTCGTCGAAATAGGGATAGTTCTGGCGGATGCCGATGCCGCCGTTCGGGAAGCAGTCGGCATAGGTCTTGCCGTTCTTGAACGGGGTCGCAAACATCTCCTTGCCGGCATCGAGCGCGAACTCGTAAGGCGGGAATTCCTCCTTCTCCTGCCACTGCCGCTTCATGTCCTCATTCATGGAATAGGGACCGTTGACGAAGTCCTCGTGCTTCACGTCCGGAAACTTCTGGAAGAAGAAGTTTTGGAATGCCTTGGCGTCGGCGACAGGATCAACCTTGTCGGCTGCGACGACGTGCGCAGAGGTGAGGGCGAACGCGACCAGTGCGGCGCTCACCGAGCCGAGCAGGAGAGAGAAGCGGGCCTTCATCACGCGATCTTTGCGGTGGTGGTATCCGACGCACCCTTGTTGTCGGTCCAGGAGATCTTGAGCTCGTCGCCCTTCTTGGCGCCCTTGAAGCTGAACTTGACGTAAGGGTCCTTGGAGACCGCGGTGCCCCAATTGGCGACGAAGACGTCCTTGCCGTTACATTCGAACTTCAGTTCCTGGATGAAATGCGCCGGGATCAGCTCGCCCTTGGAATCCTTGACGAGGCCGGTATCCATGGGGTGCTGGATCAGCGCCTGCACCTCGGTGATGTCGCCGGTGGCGTTGGCGCGGACGCGAATGCTGGATGCCATCTGTTCCTCCTTCGCCGTTAGCCGCCGCAGCCGCCGACGGTGACCTTCACTTCCTTGGTCGCGCTGTAGAGCTTGCCGTCGGCTTCGACGATGGCGACCAATTTGGTGGTCTTGGCCATCTTCAGCCGGTTGGCGACGCCCGGAATGGTGCCGTCGGCGATCTTGTAGGACGCCGCGAGCGCGAACGGGTTCTCGGCCACGAGGAACGAGATCGAGGTCACCTTGTCGAGCGTCGTCGTCACCGAGACCGGCACGACGCCGCCGTTCTCGGCAATCTCCGGCGCATCCAGCTTGACCTTGTCGGAGGGCTCGGCGGTCTTGCCATAGAGCGCCTTGATCGCGTCGGCCTCGCTCTTCTGCTTGAAGGCCTCTTCCGGATATTTGTCGTTGGCCGCCGCGCGCGCCGGGCTGGCCGCGAACGGCAGGTTGCCAAGGCCGATCAGCGCGACCGAGGCCGCGCCCTGCAGGATCAGGCGCCTTGTCGCAAGGGGGCCGGTGGTCGTGGTCATCTGAAGTCTCCTGGGCAGCCGGCCGTTACAGGGTTTGCAGGAAATCAACGATCGCGCTGATCTCCTGTTCGGTCAAAATCCGGTTCCGGCCGAACGGCGGCATCATTGTCTGCGGATTGCGCTTGGTCTCGTCGAAGATGATCGCAGTGAGCTCATTGCGATCGGGGTACTTGGACTTGAGGTCCTTCAGTTCCGGCCCGATCGTTCCCGGCAGGTCGCCGCCTTTGATGACGTGACAGGTCAGGCAATTGCCCTTGCCGCGGTCGAAAGCAAGCTTTTGGCCATCGGCGACGGCGGATTGTGCCCGCGCCGGCGTGGCGACGATGGCCATCAGGAGGAACAGGACGGGTATCCGGGACAAGGCGGTCAAGGCGTCATTCCGAGGCGTTGTGGCGATGGTCGCGATCGCGGAAATAGGAGCGTTCCAAAGCACAAAGGGCATCGCCTGACAATCAAGACTATGCACGCGGCAAAATGGAGTTAATATCTTCCGCATTGCAACTAAACAGACTATTTGAGCGGCGGATTCTGCCCAAACTGTAAGGCCATGGCGCGGGCCGCTATTTCCAGGGTGTTTGGGCGCTTATCCGTTTTCATCGTGTTCTCGTTTTTTCAAGGGGACCTCACTTGGCTGAATATGTCGTCGAATTTGGCAGGGACGGCGGCCGGATCGAGCCGGACGGGCGGCTTGATGCGCCGGCCTTCCATCGCAATCACGCGCCGCTCTGGGCGGCGCTGGAAAAGCACCTCAGGGGGCAGACCGGCAACGTGGTCGAACTCGGCAGCGGAACCGGCCAGCACGTGGTCCATTTCGCCCGCCACACGCCCTCGCTGATCTGGTGGCCGAGCGACCTCAATCAACGCCACCTCAGGAGCATCGAGGCCTGGCGCGTGCATGCGGGCCTGCCAAACATCCGCTCACCCCTACGGATCGACCTCACCGATCCCGACTGGTGTCCGGAGATGAAAGGCGGGCAGGGGCCGACGAGTCTTGCAGCTGTGTTCTGCGCCAATGTCATTCACATCGCGCCCTGGGTCGTGGCCGAGGGTCTGTTCGCCGGCGCCGGCCGATACTTGCGCGCCGACGGCAAGCTGTTCCTCTACGGTCCCTTCAAGCGCGACGGCAAGCACACCGCGCTCAGCAACGCGGTGTTCGACACCTCCTTGCGTGAAGGCAATCCCGACTGGGGCGTGCGCGATATCGGCGACGTCGAGGCGCTGGCGAAGGCTGGGGGTCTTCGGTTGGTCGATACGATCGACATGCCCGCGAACAATCTGACACTGGTGTTCGCGAGGTAGCTATGCGGGAGGTCCGCTCCTTCCCCCGCCTGCGGGGGAGGGCTGGGGAGAGGGTGCTTCCACAACGGGACAATCCCCAAAGGGAAAAAGCCCTCACCCGCCGTGCTTCGCACGCCGACCTCTCCCGCTAGCGGGAGAGGTAAGAGCAGCCCGCGGCCGGTACCTTTGATCAATACGCCTCAGCCTTCCCCGTCCTTCCACCCGATCTTCTCCTTCAAGAACCGGAAGCCGAGCACCTCGAAGCCGGCGCGCTCCCTGTTGTCCTTGCCGTAGCCGTGGCCGCCGGCGGCCGGCTCGTAGAACCAGGCCTCGTAGCCCATCGCCTGCAGCTTGGCCGCCATCTTGCGCGCGTGGCCGGGATGGACGCGGTCGTCGCGCCGCGTGGTGGCAATCAGGATCGGCGGATAGGTCTGGCCATCCCTCACATTGTGATAGGCCGAATAGGTCTTGAGCCATTCCCATTCATCGGGCTTGTCGGGGTCGCCATATTCCGCGATCCAGCTCGCGCCCGCCAGCAGCTTGGTGTAGCGGCGCATGTCGATCAGCGGGATGGTGCAGAACAGCGCGCCGAAGCGCTCGGGGTAGCGCACCAGCATGTTGGTGATGAGGATGCCGCCGTTCGATCCGCCCTGGGCCGCGATGCGCTTGGCGCTCGTCAAGCCGCGGCGCACGAGATCGGCCGCGACCGCGGCGAAGTCATCATGCGAGAGCTTTTTGCCGGCGAGCCGG
>NZ_JALBHA010000322.1:0-7564 GCF_023006445.1 Bradyrhizobium sp. SHOUNA76 | reverse complement strand
CCTTGAGCAGCGCCGGCCGGCCCTCGGCCCAGCGGCCGTCGCGCACCATGCGGTCCTGTTCGACCAGGCGGCGGAAGCCGGCGAGCAGCAGCATCATGGCGTGATCGGCGACCTCCTCGATGAAGGTGTCGGGGATGTTGGTGACGGGAATGCCGCGCGCCGTGGCGGCCTTGACGTCGACGCTGTCGACGCCGACCGAGCCGAGCGTGATGACCTTGCAGGTCTCCAAGCTGTCGATGATGGTCTTGGTGATGGGGATGCCCTTGGCATAGATCGCGTCGGCATTCTTCGCGGCGGCAATGAACCCGGCTTCGTCAGCGGGCGCCTCGACGATTTCGGCGTCGATCGGATCGAGCGCCTCGCGCTCGTAGGAATAGTCGCTGCCCGCGACCGTGAAGCTCGCGCCCTTCGGCGTCACCACCCTGTATTTCGGCATTTTCTGCTCCCGATTCTGGTTTCTTGTTGTGCCCCGCCTTCGTGGCCGGCCTGTGCGTCTTTTACGCGAAATCGATGCTCTCACGTACAATCGCCGGTTGTCGAGATGGTGATAAGTTGCCGGTTTCCGCGGCTGCGTCCGGGCTTCTACGGAGGCGTGTAAGTAACTTGCTAAGGGGGCGCCCACTACAAGTTCATTCGATTTTGATCGATCTGGTCGCGTGCCCGTACCCCATTATTGCCGGAGCCATCCCGTGAAGTTGAGCAATCTGAAGATCGCCCCCAAGCTCGGCATTCTTGTCGGCGTGGCCATGCTCGGACTATGCGTCGCCGGTGTGTTGGCAGCGTACTTGATGCAACGGGAATTGCTCGATGCCCGTTTCGAGCAGACCAAAGCCATGGTCGAGATGTCGCGCAACATGGCGCTGGGTCTGCAAAAGCAGGTCGATGCCGGGCAGCTGTCCAAGGATGCGGCCATCGCGGAGTTCGTCCGTCGAGGCAGTTCGATGACCTACGACAAGGGCTCAGGCTACATCTTCGCCTATACGATGGACGGCGTCGCCGTGCTGACGCCCGACCCGAAGCAGTACGGCAGCAATCGCCTCGACATCGAAACCAACGGCCGCAAGCTCACGCGTGAGCTGCGCGACGGTATCGCTGCGAAGGGCGACGTCACGCTGCGCTACGAGTATTATCGCCCCGGCGAGAAGGAAGTTACCCGCAAGCTGTCCTACGCTGTGGCGATTCCCGGCTGGAACATGTTCGTGGGGACCGGGGCGTATCTCGACGACCTCGATGCCAAGCTGGCGCCGGTGGCCTGGCTGCTCGGTGTCTCCCTGCTCGGCATCATGCTCGTGGCCGGAGGCGTAGCTTGGCTGATCGGCCGCAGTATCAGCCGGCCGCTGAGCCTGCTCGGGACCCGCATGAAGGAGCTCGCCGACGGCAGGCTCGAGGGGGATATCCCCGGCGTTGGCCGAGGCGACGAGGTCGGCGCGATGGCCGCGACCGTGCAGATCTTCAAGACCAATGCAGAGAAAATTCGCGAGCTCGAGCAGACCGAGGCAGCGGCGCAGCAGCGCGCCGCGGCGGAACGTCGCAATGCGATGGAAGAGCTGGCCAACGACTTCGAACGTAGCGTCAACGGCATCGTCCGCACGGTCTCCTCGGCTGCGGCCGGCATGCAGACGACGGCGCAGTCGATGACCGCGACCGCCAGTGACGCCTCGTCGCGTGCGGCGACGGTCGGCGCTGCCTCGCAAAAGGCCTCCGGCAATGTGGGCACGGTCGCGGCGGCTGCCGAAGAGCTGTCGAGCTCGGTTGCGGAAATCTCCCGCCAGGTCACCCGCTCGACCGAAGTGGCGAGCCGCGCCGTCAGCGACGCCGAGCGTACCAACGCCACCGTGCAGGTGCTCTCGACCGGCGCCGAGAAGATCGGCGAGGTCGTCAAGCTGATCCATTCGATCGCCGCGCAGACCAACCTGCTCGCGCTCAACGCCACCATCGAGGCGGCTCGCGCCGGTGAATCCGGCCGCGGTTTCGCGGTCGTTGCCTCCGAGGTCAAGGCGCTCGCCAACCAGACCGCCAAGGCGACCGAGGAAATCTCCGCGCAGGTCGCGGCGATGCAGACCTCGACCAGCGACGCGGTCACGGCCATCTCCGGCATCACCCAGACGATCGCCGAGATGAGCGAGATCACCGCGGGCATTTCCGCCTCGATCGAGCAGCAGGGCGAAGCCACCCGCGAGATCGCCCGCAACATCCAGTCGGTTGCGGCCGGCTCGAACGAGATCAACTCCAATATCGGCAGCGTCACCTCGGCCGCGGAAGCGACCGGCAACGCCGCCACCGACGTGCTCACCAACGCCCGCGAGCTGGACAGCCAGTCCGGCGCGCTGCGTAGCGCGGTGGACGGCTTCCTCGCCAAGGTGCGCGCGGCGTAAGTTCTTGCACAGAATTCGTAGGGTCGGCAAAGACGCGAAGCGTCGTGCCCACCTTTTCTTTGAGTTCGCTGAAGCGTGGTGGGCACGCTCCGCTTTGCCCACCCTACGGGAGCCGTGCCCCGGACGCAGCGCACCGCTTCGCGCTGCGCCCGGGACACAGACTTCACTGTTTCTCGATCTTCGCGTTGGTGATCAGCTTCTCCCACAGCACCAGCTGCTCGTTGACGAACGTGCCGAGCTGCTCCGGCGTGCCCGAAAACGCGTCCATGCCGAGGGTGGCGAGCTGGGCCTTGATCTCGGGTTTCTCGACGATCTTCCTGATTTCGGCGTTGAGCCGCGTCACGATCTCCTTGGGCAGGCCGGCCGGGCCGAAATAGCCCTGCCACGACGAGATGTCGAAATCGGGCACGCCGGCCTCCTGCATCGAGGGCAGGTTCGGCACCAGCGGCGAGCGCTCCTTGGTGGTGACGGCGAGCGCGCGCAGCGCGTTGCCCTGGACATGCGGCAGGCCGGTCAGGATGTCCACGAACATCATCGAGACGCGGCCGCCCATGACGTCGTTGAGCGCCGGCGGCGAGCTCTTGTAGGGCACGTGCAGCAGGTCGAGCCCGGCATTGTGCGCAAAGGTCGCACCAGAGACGATCGCGGAGGACGATCCCGAGGCGTAGCTCAGCTTGCCGGGATTGGCCTTGCCATAGGCGACGAGCTCGCCGACGGTCTTGGCCGGCACCTCCGGATTGATCACCAGCATGAAGGGCAGATCGCCCGTGCGCGCGATCGGTGTGAAATCCTTAACCGGATCGTAAGTGAGGCTCTTGAGCAGATAGGGATTGGCCGAGTGCGTGGTGTTGGTGGTCACCAGCAGCGTGTAGCCGTCGGGCGCGGCTTTCGCGACATAGGTTGCGGCGAGCATGCCGTTGGCACCCGCCTTGTTCTCGATCACGATGCCGACGCCGAGCGCCTGCGACAGGTGCTGCGAGATCAGCCGCGTCGTGGTGTCGGTGCCGCTGCCGGCCGCGAACGGCAGTACCAGCGTGATGTTGCGGCTGGGGTAATTGTCGGCCTGAGCCGTGGATGCGGCGGCAAGGCACAGCGCGGCCAAGCCGACGGCACGCAGGTTTCGAATCAGCCCTGAAATCATCTGAAGACGTTCCCTCTTTTTGGTTGGCGGGGAACCTAGCGTCTCTGCGTTGAAATCGGAAGACGGGAGTTTGTCTCGTGCCCCGGACGCTGCGCGCACGACGTGATGCGCTGCAGAGCCGGGGCCCATGCCGCGGCGAACTGGGTCCCGGCTCTGCGCAGCGTCACAGCGTGCCGCAGCGCGTCCGGGACACGAGGTCGTCATCGTCCGCTGCGCGGAATTACGTCACGCCGAACCCTGGCGCGAGGCGATCACGACGCCGGCCAGCACCAGCGCGTAGCCGATCAGGTGGAACGGCTGGAGCATTTCGCCGAGCAGCAGGATCGCCATCGCCGAGCCAAACACCGGCACCAGGTGGAAGAACGGCGCCGCCCGGTTCGGCCCGATCAGCGCCACGCCGCGGTTGAAGAAGAGATAGGCCAGCGTCGAGGGAAAGATCAGAATGTAGCCCATGGTCGCCAGCGTGATCGTATCGAATTGCAGGACGCGACCGCTGGCCGCTTCCCAGATCGCCGCAGGGATCAGCATCGTCGCGCCGCAGCAGGTGGTGAAGGACAGGAAGGACAATTGATGGATCTTGGGCCGGCGCGGGATGAAGGCGGAGTAGAGCCCGAACGCCACCAGCGAGGAGGCGAACATGATGTCGCCCCTGTTGAAGCTGATGCTCGCAAGCGCGGCGAGATCGCCGCGCAGGATGATGATCAGCACGCCGAGAAGCGAAATCGCGATGCCAGCGAACTGCGCGCCCGTCAGCCGCACGCCGAACAGCACCAGTGACCACAGCGCCACGAACAGGGGACCTGCCGACTGGATCAGCAGCGCGTTCAGCGCTTCCGTGTACTGCATCGCCCAGTACGAGATCGCGTTGTTGAAGGCAAAGCCCACCAGCGACAGGAACAGCATCAGCGGCAGGCTCCTGCGCAAGGCAGGCCAGTCGCGCTTCAGGTGCGGCCGGGCGAACGGCAGCAGGATCAGGAACACCCCGAACCACCGGATCGTGGTCACCGTCAGCGGCGGCACATGCGCGCCGACATGGCGCGCGAGCACGATGTTGCCGGCCCAGAACAGCGAGCTCAGGCTGAGCAGCAGATAAGGCTGATTGTTGAGCCAACGGGCCGGATTGGAGGCCTTTGGCGCGGGCGAAGCGATCGTCATTGGCGTTGCATGCGAGCTTGCGCCGGACTGGCGTCGTGGCACAAGTCACAGCGCCGCAATGCTACAATGCAGGCAAGCCCTGAGGAGGTGCCATTGGCGGTTAATATGTTGAACATCGCGGGCCTCGAAGGGCTCGAGCAGAACGCACCGGTGGTGATGCTGAACCTGATGCGTTTCCACGCGCGCTCGCGTGACGGCGACGGATCCGGCCGGGACGCATACTTGCGCTACAGCGCCGTTACGGTGCCGATGATCAAGGCGCGCGGCGGCACCTTGCTTTGGACCGGCGAGGCCAAGGCCATCGCGCTCGGACCGCACGCCGGCAACGACTGGGATTTCGTGGCGCTGGTCTATTATCCGAGTGTTGCGGCCTTCCTGGACATGATGACCTCGGAAGCCTACGAGCGCGAGGCGGATCCGCATCGGCTCAACGGCTGTGCCGAGCATGTGATCATCGCGACCGGCGAAGCCTACAGCAAGTTCAACATCAGATAGCGCTGCGTTGTGGGTCGAAAGATTTGTAGGGTGGGCAAAGGCGTGCTCTTCGCGCGCCGTGCCGCCATCTTTCTCTCTCCCGACTGGCATGGTGGGCACGCTTCGCTTTGCCCACCCTACGAGCTCTCATTTGAATGCGCGGAGGCAGACCCCTCATCTGGCGCTTCGCCACCTTCTCCCACAAGGGAAGAAGGAAGAAACTAACTCGCCTGCTTCCTCGACGCCACGAACACGCCTGATAGCACCAACGCAAAACCGATGAAGTGGAACGCCTGCGGGTGTTCGCCCAGGAAGGCCATTGCCATGATCGAGCCGAACACCGGCACGACGTGGAAGAACGGCGCGGCGCGGTTGGCGCCGATCAGGCGCACGCCGCGATTGAAGCAGAGATAGGCGAGCGTCGATGGAAACACCGCGACGTAGAACAGCGTCAGCAGGTTCGGCCCGTCGAGCTTCATCACCGGGCGAGCGGACAATTCCCAGATCTCGAGCGGAATCAGGCAGGCGGCGCCGACCCCGAAGGTGAAGGCGAGGAACGAGAGGCCGTGCATCGGCGGCCGCTTCAAGGTCAGCACCGAATACAGCGCGAAGATGACGAGCGCGCCGATGAAGATGAGGTCGCCCTTGTTGAACTCTATGTTCGACAGCGTGGTGAAATCGCCGTGCAACAGGATCGTGAGCACGCCGCACATCGAGAGCAGCACGCCGAAGGCCTGCGCCGCTGTGAGGCGGATGCCGAGGATGGCCAGCGACCACAGCGCCACGACCAGCGGCGCGGCCGACTGCAGCAGCAGCGTGTTGAGCGCCTGGGTATGTTCCAGCGCCCAATATTGCAGCGTGTTGAAAGCACCGATGCCAGTGATCGAGAGCGTGACCATCAGGCCGAGTTTGCCGCGGATCGCGGGCCAGTCCTGGGCAAGATGCTTCCAGGCGAACGGCAGCACCAGCAGGAAGGCGAAGAACCAGCGCAGGAAGGAGAGGGTGACGGGCGGGATGTGGCCGGCGGCGAGCCGCCCGACGATGGCGTTGCCGGCCCAGCACAGCGCGGTGATGCTGAGCAGCAGATAAGGCTGGTTGGCGATCCAGTTGGGGCCGGATGTCTCCGCGCTCGTGGTCTGGCCGGTGGCGGACATTGTGATTGGTGCGGCCCCGAGTGCACCGAGGCTTCCGGCCCGGCGGGATCCGGGCCGGCTGATCGCCCGGCGCTGTCCAAAGACACGGAAATCGAGGTTGCATCAACGGGGGGCGGACGCATCGCGACCATGCACCGGCGGAGTGAGCCTCTCACGCTTTGGTCGAAGCCATTGCGCCGGTCATGAATATTGAGAGATTTTAAGGGGATATCAAAGGCTTGGAGCCGCCTCGAAGCCCTGAAAATGCCCTGTTCTTGCTTGCCTAGAGAGGCTGCTTCCTTTATCCGGTTGGGCTGCCTCGCGTGCGAACGGCCTCTGGCCGGGAATTGGGCTGGGCGCAGGCATGATTCCGGAAAAGTGGGTACCAATTTTCCGTTCGGATCGTGCCACCTACAGAGAAATCTTCGAAGGATTACCCGCGAATGGCCAATGTTGTCGTCGTCGGCGCCCAGTGGGGCGACGAAGGAAAGGGCAAGATCGTCGACTGGTTGTCGGAGCAGGCGGACATCGTCGTCCGCTTCCAGGGCGGTCATAATGCCGGCCATACGCTGGTGATCAACGGCAAGACCTACAAGCTCGCCCTGCTGCCCTCGGGCGTGCTGCGCGAACACAAGCTGTCGGTGATCGGCAACGGCGTGGTGTTCGATCCCGCCGCTTTCCTCGACGAGGTCACCAAGCTGCGCTCGCAGGGCGTCGCCGTCTCTCCGGAGAACCTGCGCGTCGCCGAGAACGTCACGCTGATCCTGCCGCTGCACCGCGAGCTCGACGCGCACCGCGAATCCGCCAACGCGGCGACCGCGATCGGCACCACCCGCCGCGGCATCGGACCGGCCTATGAGGACAAGGTCGGCCGCCGCGCCATCCGCCTGATGGACCTCGCCGATCTCGATACGCTCCCGCACAAGATCGACCGGCTGCTTGCTCACCACAACGCACTTCGCCGCGGCCTCGGCCTGCCCGAATTCGACGGCAAGGTGATCTTGAGGGAGTTGAGCGCGCTGGCGCCGGAGCTGCTGCCCTATGCCGAGACGGTGTGGCGGCTGCTCGACATCAAGCGGCGCGAAGGCAAGCGCATGCTGTTCGAAGGCGCGCAAGGCGCGCTGCTTGACGTCGACCACGGCACCTATCCCTACGTCACCTCGTCCAACACGGTGGCGGCGCAGGCGGCGACCGGCTCGGGCCTCGGACCGGGCGCGGTCGGCTATGTGCTCGGCCTGTGCAAGGCCTATACGACCCGCGTCGGCCAGGGCCCGTTCCCGACCGAG
>NZ_JALBHA010000321.1:0-7586 GCF_023006445.1 Bradyrhizobium sp. SHOUNA76 | reverse complement strand
TCCAAGGACATCATCATTTCCGGGGGCGAGAACATCTCCTCCGTCGAGGTCGAGGACATCCTCTACAAGCACCCGGCCGTGCTGTTCGCCGCCGTGGTCGCAAAGCCCGATCCGAAATGGGGCGAAGTGCCCTGCGCCTTCGTCGAGCTGAAGGACGGCGCCAGCGCGAGCGAAGCCGACATCATCGCGTTCTGCCGCAGCCACATGTCGGGCTTCAAGACGCCGAAGGCCGTCGTGTTCGGGCCCATCCCGAAGACGTCAACCGGGAAGATCCAGAAATTCCTGCTGCGCAACGAGGTTGGTTCGGCGAAGGCGATTACGGCCTAGATCTGCAGGGCGTGCGAAGGCTGTCTCGATATCGAGGGAGAGACTTCCGCCCACACGCCGGAAGGCGGCGGGCGGAAGGCCTCGCCGGTCTCACATCTTCTTGTAGGCGTCGACCACCGCCTGGCCGTCGGCTCCCGCCTTCTTGAGCCAGTCCGCCGTGAGCTGTTCGCCGATCTTCTGGAAGCCGGCCTTGAGCGCCGGGCTCGGCGGCTCGACGGCCATGCCTTTCGCCTTGAGCTGATCGATGTACCAGGTGCTCTTGTCCTGCCAGGCTTTCCAGCCGCGGGTCTCCGCCGTTGCCGCCGCCTTGAGGATGGCCTCCTGGGTCGGCTTGTCGAGCGCATCGAACGCGGCCTTGTTGACGAAGGTGTAGTCCTTGGGAATCCAGGCCTGCACGTCGTAGAAGTACTTCAGCGACTCCCAGGCCTTGGCGTCGTAGCCCGTCCCGCCCGACGACATGAAGGAATTCACCACGCCGGTCGCCAGCGCCTGCGGCAGCTCCGCGGCCTGGATCGTGACCGACTGCGCGCCGACCAACTCGCCAATGCGCGCGGTTCCAACATTGTAGGCTCGCCATTTCAGGCCCTTCATGTCGTCGATCGAGGCGAGCGGCTTGTTGACGTAGACGCCTTGCGGCGCCCACGGCACGACGAACAGCAGCTTGAGACCCTGCGCGTCCAGCTTCTTGGCGATCGACGGCTTGGAAGCCTGATACAGCTTCATCGCGTCCGGGAAGCTGGTCGCGAGGAACGGCACGACGTCGATGCCGAACAGCGGATCCTCATTCTCGTGGATCGAGAGCAGCACCTCGCCGATCTGCGCTTGCCCGGTCATCACCGCGCGCTTGATGTCCGGCGCCTTGAACAGCGAGGCGCCCGGATGAACCGTGATCAGGAGCTTTCCGGACGTGGCGGCTTCGACGTCCTTGGCGAAGGCGACGAGGTTTTCGGAGTGCGGATTGTCCGCTGGATACGCTGCCGGCAGATTCCATTTGGTCTGGGCCAAAGCGGGTGTCGCAGCCGCCACGACGCCGGCGATCAAGCATGCGCGGAATAAACGAGACATCATCGGACTTCTCCTCACTGTATTCTGAAAACCAGGTGCGATCAGTCTGGGAAAGCGAGCTTGGGCAGAAACATCACGATTTGCGGATACTCAGTGATGATGAACACGGCGGCCAGCAGCAGGACGAAGAACGGGAACGCCGCTCGCGCGACAGTGAAAGTGTCGCGCCCGCTCATGTTCTGCAGCACGAACAGATTGAAGCCGACCGGCGGCGTGATCTGCGCCATCTCGACATGGATGATGAGGTAGACGCCGAACCAGACCAGGTCGAGACCGGCCTGCTTGACCATCGGCAGCACAATGACGGCAGTCAGGACGATCATCGAGATGCCGTCGATCAGACAACCGAGAATGATGTACATGATGCTGAGATACAGCGCGAGCATGCCCGGCGTGAGCTGCTGCCCCTGGACCCAGGTGGCGAGCGCGGCCGGAATGCCGGTATAGGCCATCGCGGCCGTGGTGTAGGCCGCGCCCGCCAGGATCAGCATGATCATGCAGGTCAGGCGCGTCGCGCTCATGATGCTCTCGACGAAGTTCTTGCGCGTCAGCGTGCCGCTCCACCACGCCAGCAGGAGCGCGCCTGAGACGCCCCATGCGGCGCATTCCGTGGCGGTCGCGAAACCCAGCACGAGCGAGAGGAAAACTGCCAGGATCAGCAGCAGACAGGGCGCAAGCTTGGCCGACTCGCGGAGCTTCTGCCGGAATGGCATCGGGGGATCGCGCGGCGGAATCTTCGTCGGATTGAGCAGCGACCAGATGATGATGTAGCCGGAATAGAGCACGATCACGAGCAATCCCGGCAGAAAGCCGCCGAGAAACACTTGAAGCACGGAGACGTTCGCCGTAACCGCGTAAACCACCATCGGGATCGAGGGCGGAATCAACAGGCCGAGCGTGCCGGAGCCCGCGAGTGATCCGAGGCTCAGGCCCTTGTCGTAGCCGCGCTTGTCGAGCTCCGGCAGTGCGATCTTGCCGATCGTTGCACAGGTCGCCGCCGACGAGCCCGACACCGCCGCAAAGATTCCGCAGCCGATGACGTTCACATGCGTGAGCCGTCCCGGCAGCCACTGCACCCAGGGCGAAAGTCCCCGGAACATCTCCTCCGACAATTTGGTGCGGAACAGAATCTCTCCCATCCAGATGAACAGCGGCAGCGCCGCCAGCGTCCAGGACGAGCTGGCGCTCCAGGTGGTGGTGGCGAGCACCGCGCCGAGCGGCAGGCTGGTGGTCAGCGCCATTGCCACGAAGCCGACGAGCCCGAGCGAAACCGCGATCCAGACGCCGCTTCCCAGCAGCAGGATCATGACGACGAGCAGGACGAATGACAGCTCGATCATGCCGAGATTGGCCATGGTCAACCTCCGCCGCCCTGCGAGATGCGCTCGATGAACTCGTCCGGCGTTTCATCCGGCGAGCCCTTCTCGTAGCTCGGCCGGTTGCCACCGATGACACTGATCATTTCATCGACGAGCGCGATCGACAGGATCGCAAGTCCGCCGGCGAAACCGAGCTGCGGAATCCAGAGCGGAAGCGCGACGACGCCCTGCGCCACATCGTTGAAGCGCCAGGAATCGTAGGTCATCTGCACGGCATACCAGGTGAAATACAGGATGAAAGCGGTGGCGATACCGAGCGCCACGATCTCCGCGATCTGCTTGGTCCGCCCGTGCAGCTGTTCCAGCAGCAGGCCGACACGGATCATCTCTCCGCGCTTGAAGGTGTGCGCAAGGCCGAGGAACGCCATCGCGGCCATGCACCAGGACGCGAAATCATCGCCGGCGGGAATGTTGATCGCAAATTGGCGCCCGACCGACATGGCCATCATGATCGCGAAGATCGCAACCAGGAAGACGCCCGCTGCGTAGCCTGCTCCGAGATAGAGGAGATCCAGAGCGCGGCGCACCAGTCCCCCAGCCGATACATGATCCCCTGTCACGCGCCCCCCATCCTCAACACGAGGCGATCCGGCGGTCACATAGTGCTCGCCGCCTGTCCTGCTTCAATATCGCCCTTGCCTAACACCTGTCTTTCAGACGTTAGATCAACATGATGCAGCCGATGCAAGCAAGGAGTCTGCCGGCTCACGGCGGAATTCTACCGCCGATTCAGTGCGTCTCCAGCCGGAGCCCGTCAAAAGCGGGCACGACGCCGGCGGGCAGCGATTGCCGGATCACCTCGTAATCCACGTCGGCCGTCATATTGGTGATGACCGCGCGCTTCGGCTTGAACCGTTCGATCCAGGACAGCGCGTCGTTGATGCTGAAATGGCTGACATGGCCAGTGTAGCGCAGGCCGTCGACGATCCAGAGGTCCAGATTTTCCAATGCGCCCCAGCTCTCGCGCGGGATGTCGTTGAGGTCGGGTGTGTAGGCCGCATTCCCGATGCGATAGCCGAGTGCGGGAATGTTGCCATGCTGGACCAGAAAGGCCGTCATCGTCACGGCGCCGCCCTTCCCCAGAATGGTCTGGCTTCCGCCCGCTTCGATCGAATGCCGCGTCAGGATCGGCGGATAGTCGCTGCCCTCCGGCGAGATGAAGCAATAGGAGAACCGCGACAGGATATCCTTGGCGGTCGACTGGTTGAAGTAGGTCGGGATACGACGTCGCATATGCATGACGACCGAACGCAGATCGTCCATGCCGTGGGTCTGATCGGCGTGTTCATGCGTCAAGAACACCGCGTCGATGTGATCGACATTGGTTGAGAGCAATTGCTCGCGCAGGTCCGGCGAGGTGTCGATCACGATGCGTGTGGTGCCGTGCTCGGAGGTCCGTTCGACCAGCAGCGAGCAGCGGCGACGGCGGTTCTTGGGATTGTTGGGGTCGCAGGCGCCCCAGCCGAGCGCCGGGCGCGGCACGCCGGCGGAGGAGCCGCAGCCCAGGATCGTCAGCGTCAGCGTCATGCGGCTCCCAGTTTCAAGCTTTCACCTTCGAGAACAGACGGAAGAAGTTTTCGCTGGTCTGGCGCGAAATCTCGTCAAACGAAACGCCGCGAGTCTCGGCCAGCACCTTTGCGACCTCGACCACATAAGCCGGTTCGTTCCGCTTGCCCCGGAACTTGCCCGGCGCAAGATAGGGCGAGTCGGTTTCGACCAGGATCCGATCGGACGGCAGCTCGGCCGCGAGCGCCCGCAAGGTCTCCGACTTCTTGAAGGTCAGGATTCCCGTGAAACCGATATAGAGCCCGAGCGACACCGCCTTCAGCGCCAGCTCACGTCCGCCCGTGTAACAATGCAGCACGGCGCGAAACGGTCCGTTTGCCACCTCGTCTTCCAGGATGCGGGCGCAGTCCTCGTCGGCTTCGCGGGTGTGGATCACCAGCGGCAGGCCGGTGGTGCGGGCGGCGGCGATGTGGGCGCGAAACCCCCTCGCCTGCGCCTCCGGCGCGCCATTGTCGTAGAAATAGTCGAGCCCGGCCTCGCCGAGCGCGACGACCTTGGGATGCTCCGTCAACGCCACCAGCTCGTCCGGTGCGATTCCGTCTTCCTCATCCGCGTTGTGCGGATGGGTGCCGACCGAGCAATAGACGTCGTCATAGCGTTCGGCGATGGCGAGAAGCTGATTCAGCTTTCGCACCCGCGTGGAGATCGTCACCATCCGGCCGATGCCGGCCGCACGGGCCCGCGACACGATCCCGTCGAGATCTTCCGCAAAGTCCGGAAAGTCCAGATGGCAGTGGCTGTCGACCAGCATCGCGCGAACGCCTTCAGGCCGCCGGCTCGACGTAGCGCGGGAACGCCGGGGTCGGCGCCGGCAGCGTCGAACCGGGCGCGATCCGCCTGGCGCCGCCGAGCATCGCGAAGCTGCGCTCGGATTCGGGGATACCAAGGCTGTCGAGCAGCAAGCCCGAGGCGGCCGGCATCGCGGGCTGAGCCAGGATCGCGATCTGGCGCACGACTTCGGCGGTGACGTAGAGCACCGTCTTCTGCCTGGCAGGATCGGTCTTGGCGAGCGCCCACGGCGCCTCGCCGGCGAAATAGCGGTTGGCCTCCGCGACCACGGCCCAGACGGCGTTGAGCCAGTGATGGATCTGTTGCGTCGCCATGGCTTCGCGTGACGCCGTGATCATGCCGTCGGCCATCGCCAGGATCGCCTTGTCGTTGTCGCTGAACTCGCCGGGCTCGGGCAATACGCCGACGAGCTGTTTTGCGATCATCGACAGTGAACGCTGCGCCAGGTTGCCGAGATCGTTGGCGAGGTCGGCGTTGATGCGCGCGACGATGGCCTCGTGGTTGTAGTTGCCGTCCTGTCCGAACGGCACCTCGCGCAGAAAGAAATAGCGCATCTGGTCGACGCCATACTGGTCGGCGAGGTTGAAGGGATCGACGACATTGCCGACCGACTTCGACATCTTCTCACCCCTGTTGAACAGGAAGCCATGGGCATAGACCCGCTTCGGCAGCGGGATCCCGGCCGACAGCAGGAACGCCGGCCAATACACCGCATGGAAACGGATGATGTCCTTGCCGATGATGTGGACGTCGGCCGGCCAATAACGCCAGTTTCCGTCGCCTTCGTCGGGAAAGCCGACGCCGGTGATGTAGTTGGTCAGCGCGTCGACCCAGACATACATCACGTGCTCTTCGTCGCCGGGCACCTTGACGCCCCAGTCGAACGTCGTGCGCGAGATCGAGAGATCGCGCAGGCCTCCTCTGACGAAGCTCACCACCTCGTTCTTGCGGGAGTCGGGCCCTATGAAATCGGGATGATCCGCGTAGAGCTTCAGCAGCTTGTCCTGGTACGCCGACAGGCGGAAGAAATAGCTCTTCTCCTCGACCCATTCGACCGGCGTGCCCTGCGGTCCAAGCCGGACGCCGTCATCGTTCAGGCGCGTCTCGTCCTCGGCGTAATAGGCTTCATCGCGCACCGAGTACCAGCCGGCATAGGTGTCGGCATAGATATCCCCGTTCGCCTCCATGCGTCGCCAGATCTCCTGGCTGGAGCGATGATGCTGCTCCTCGGTGGTGCGGATGAAGCGGTCGAACGACACGTTCAGGCGCTCGTCCATCTCCTTGAAGCGGCCGGCATTGCGCGTGGCAAGCGCGGAGACGGACATGTTCTCACCGGCGGCCGTCTGAACCATTTTCTGACCGTGCTCGTCGGTGCCGGTCAGGAAGAACACGTCCTTGCCGTCGAGCCGCGCAAAACGTGCGAGCACGTCGGTCGCGATCGCCTCATAGGCGTGGCCGATATGCGGGCTGCCGTTGGGATAGGCGATCGCGGTCGTGATGTAGAAGACGTTGTCGCGCGCGGGGGCGGCGACGGGTGCTGCGGCTTGCGGAGCTGCGACGGGCTTCGGCGCAGGCGGCGCCTTGGGTTTAGAGATCTTGGGTTTAGAGATCTTGGGTTTTGATATCTCGGATTTTGAGATCTCGGGTTTCGAGACCTTGGGCTTCACGGCTTGCGGGGGCACGGCAACAGGCGCCGGCGCAGCGGCAACGGCAGGCGCACTCACCTTCGCCTTCTTGGCCACTTTCTTCGCCGGAGCCTTGGCTGGCTTTTTGGCCGCCTTCTTTACCGTCTTCTTGGCCACGGCCTGCTTCTTTGCGACTTTCTTGCCGGCCTTCTTCGCCGTCTTCGCGACGCTCTTCTTCACGCCCTTTTTGGCGGCGACCTTCTTGGTCTTCTTGACGGCCTTGCTGGCGCGCGCCTTCACAGCCTTCTTCGTGGCTTTTTTCGCAGCTTTCTTGCTGCCCTTGGCTTTGACGGTTTTCTTAGCTCGCGTTGCCACGACGAATTCCTTTTACCGGCTTCTCGAAATTTGGAAACAAACCTGCGCCTAGCGCGTTGCGTCCGCCAGCCAGCCGAACACCGAGAAAACCAAGGGTTTTCGCTCCAGATTGTAGGTTTCGGTGTCACGCGCGGCGCGGACGATCTTTTCCCATACCTCGGCTAGGCGCGCAAGGCGCGGCAGGTTCTGGTTGGCATTGGCCTCGTCCCCATGCAGGCGTTCCGCGATCCAGCGATCGATGCCGTCGATGAAGGCGGCAAGTGCGATGCGATCGCTGGTGCCGAGCGAATCGCCGAGCGTGTGCAATTCGCGCGGATCGACCTGCGGCAGGCGCGCGAGCAGCGCCGCCGTGCGCTGCTGAAGTTTCAGGGCATCGCCGCCGAGCAGCGTCAGGGCCCTTGCAACGCTACCCTCGGAGGCCTCCGCCACCTCGCGCAGCGCAAGATCGCTCGGATCGAGC
>NZ_JALBHA010000320.1:0-7628 GCF_023006445.1 Bradyrhizobium sp. SHOUNA76 | reverse complement strand
AGCGGCGTACGCTTCAGGAACGGCTCGAGCCGCAGCAGCTTCGCCGCCTCCGCCACGCGCGCCTCGATCTCGGAGCGCGGCTTGCCCTGCACGCGCAAGGGCGAGGCGATGTTCTCGTAGACGGTGAGCGAGGGGTAGTTGATGAATTGCTGGTAGACCATGGCAACCGAACGCTGGCGCACATCGGCACCCGTGACGTCCTTGCCGTTCACCACCACCTTGCCCGTGGTCGGCTTGTCGAGGCCGGCGAGCAACCGCATGATCGAGGTCTTGCCCGACAGCGTCGGGCCGAGCAGCACGTTAAGGGTTCCGCTCTCGAGCGTCAGCGAGACGTCGCGGATATGTGGGACACCCTCGACAGTCCGGGTCACGTGATCGAGCGTCACGGTCATGAGCGTCCTCCCGCTTCCAGCAGGGGAGTTTGCTGCACAGTGTGGGTCCTGATCCAGTCGTCAAGCACGCCGATCTCATCGGCAGATAGTCGCAGGCCGAGCTTGGAACGGCGCCAGACGACGTCCTCGGCGGTCACGGCCCATTCGTTGGCCATGAGATAGCGCACCTCGCGCTCGGTCAGCGTCGCACCAAAGGACTGGCCGAGATCGGCGGCCGATTTCGCGTCGCCGAGCAGCTTGACCGCCTTTGTGCCATAGGCGCGGGCAAGACGTCGCGCGTGCTCGTGACTGAGGAAGGGATAGCCACGCTGAAGCTCGGCGATCAACCCGTCGATGTCGGACACATTCATGTCGCCGCCGGGCAGCGGCCATTTGCCGGTCCAGCCCTCCCGTGCTTTTGCACTGCGCAGATAAGGCGCGAGCCGATCGAGCGCTTCTTCGGCGAGGCGGCGATAGGTCGTGATCTTGCCGCCATAGATCGAGAGCAGCGGCACACCGCCGGGCGTGTCGAGCTCGAACACGTAGTCGCGCGTCGCGGCCTTGGCTTCACTGGCGCCGTCGTCATAGAGCGGGCGCACGCCGGAATAGGTCCAGACGACGTCGTCCGGCGTCACCGGCTTGGCCAGATATTCACTCGCCGCCGTGCAGAGATACTGGATCTCCTCGGCCGTCGCCTTCACCTTGGCGGGATCGCCGTCATAGTCGCGATCCGTGGTGCCGATCAGCGTGAAATCGTCCTGGTACGGGATCACGAAGATGATGCGGCCGTCGGCGTTCTGGAACATGTAGGCGCGGTCGTGGTCGTAGAGCTTCCTGACCACGATGTGCGAGCCCTGCACCAGGCGTACCTTGGCTTTCGCATTGACGCCGGCGCCGCGGCCGAGCACGTCCTCGACCCAGGGGCCGCCGGCATTGACCAGCGCGCGGGCCTGGATCTGCGAGCGCTCGCCGGTCAGCGTATTGACCATGCCGACGGTCCAGAGGCCGTCAGACTGGCGAATCTCGGTGGCGCGGGTGCGGGTGCGAATCTCGGCGCCCTTGTCGGCGGCATCGCGTGCGTTGAGCACGACGAGGCGGGCGTCATCGACGAAGCAGTCGGAATATTCAAAGGCGCGGCTGTAGCGATTCGGGATCAGCGGCTTGCCGACCTCGTCACGCCCAAGATCGACCGAGCGCGTGGCGGGCAGCAGATGGCGCCCGCCGATGTGGTCATAAAGGAAGAGGCCGAGACGCAGCAGCCAGGCGGGACGCAGGCCGGCATGGTGCGGCAAAACGAAACGCAGGGGACGAATGATGTGGGGCGCGATGCCCCAGAGGATCTCGCGCTCGATCAGCGCCTCGCGGACGAGGCGAAACTCGTAATATTCGAGGTAGCGCAGGCCGCCATGCACCAGCTTGGTCGACCAGGATGATGTCCCGCTCGCCAGATCGTTCATTTCGCACAGGAAGACAGTATTACCGCGACCCACCGCGTCCCGCGCGATGCCGCAGCCATTAACACCGCCTCCGATGATGGCGAGGTCGAAGATACGCTCCAACAGACGCTTCCCCTGACGGCCGCCCGTTCCTTCGGTCGGCTACTTTCGCTTTTGATTAGATCACACCGAAAAACGAAAGCAAGATGAAAGAGAGGCGAAGGGAAGCGAAAGCGGAACTATTTTCGGGGCAAGGGGCCGCCAAACTAAGCAGTTTGAGCGGCAATTTGCGAAGCAGCGGCGCCCTTGATTGGTCAGCCCTGCACCATTATAGTCATATTAGTCATATTGGTTTTCGCTCACTTGACCAACCGTAACACTGCACCCGATACGCTTCCGACCGATGACACCTGGACGCTCGCCAATGCCAAGGCGCGGCTGTCCGAGGTGATCGACCGCGCCCAAACCGGCCCGCAGGTCATCACCCGACACGGCAAGCCGAACGCGGTGGTCGTTTCCGCCGAGGAATGGGCGCGCAAGGTCGAACGAAAAGGTACACTCGCCGAATTCCTCCTGGCCTCGCCTCTGCATGGCGCCAACCTCGAGCTTGAGCGTGAGCACGATGGGCCGCGCGACGAGATGCCGTGAACTTGCTGCTCGACACCAACGTGCTGTCGGAGGTTCAGCGGCCGGCGCCCTCCCCACGAGTCTTGGCGTGGCTTGATACGATCGACGAAGATCGCGCCTTCATCAGCGTTGCCTCGATCGCGGAGCTTCGCCGCGGCATCGCATTGCTGGAAGATGGCCGCCGGCGCACGGCGCTGGCCGACTGGCTTGCCCGCGATCTACCGGCACGGTTTGCCGACCGCGTTCTGCCCATCGACCACGCGGTGACGGAGCACTGGGGCGACCTCATGGCGCAGAGCCGTAGAAGCGGCGTCGCATTGTCTGTCATGGACGGCTTCTTTGCGGCGACCGCACTCGCGCATCACCTCACGCTCGTCACGCGCAACGTGAAAGACTTTGCGGCGTTCGGCGTCCCACTGCTCAATCCGTGGGACGATGTCTAAGACCTATCTCAGCCTGACCACGGGCGCCGCCTCGGGCACTGCGTCGTGCGCTTCGGCCTGCGCATCATCGATTTCCCCTGCCTCCTTCGGCATCGCCGCCATCACCTCGATACCCTTGCTGTGGCAGATGGTGGCGAGGCGCTCGGGCAGTTCCTGGTCGGTGACGAAGGTCTGGATCTGCGTGATATGCGCGATGCGCACCGGCGCGCTGCGGCGCAGCTTGGTGGAATCGGCGACCAGCATGACGCTGCGGGCATTGGCGATGATGGCCTGCGCCACCTGCACCTCGCGATAGTCGAAGTCGAGCAGCGCGCCCTCCTCGTCGATCGCGGACGCACCGATGATGGCGTAGTCGACCTTGAACTGTCCGATCAGCTGCGTCGCGGTCGAGCCGACCACGGCGCCGTCGGCGCGCCGCACCGTGCCACCGGCGACCACCACCTCGATGCGGGGATGGCGGTACAGCAGCATCGCGACGTTGAGGTTGTTGGTGATGACGAGCAGATCCTCATGCGAGGTCAGCGCGCTGGCGACCTCCTCCGTCGTGGTGCCGATATTGATGAATAGCGAGCAGCCGTTCGGGATCAGCGAGGCGGCCGCAGCCCCGATCGCCTTCTTCTCGTCGGCGGCAACGAAGCGGCGCGCCTCATAGGCGAGGTTTTCCACGCCGGAGGCGATGATGGCGCCGCCGTGGATGCGGGTCAGCGATCTCCGCTCACAGAGATCGTTGAGATCCTTGCGGATGGTCTGTGCCGAGACCTCGAACCGGCGCGCGAGCTCCTCGACCATGACGCGGCCGGAAGCGCGCGCGATGTTGAGAATTTCGGCTTGGCGATGGGTCAGTCCGGTCACGGCAACGGCCTCAAATCAGGATGATGCATGGTGCGGCGGTTCGCAGCTGCGGTCAATGCGTGCGCCGATCACGGTTAACGGATGCGGCCCTCACCACGCCATGGCGCTCGAAAGGCGCGCCAGCAGTGCCGGATCGTCGAAGGCGCTGGCCGAAGCGATCGCGCCGGCGCCAACCAGGTCGGCATGGCTGAGGCTGGTCCGGATGCCGACGGTCGGAATTCCGGCCGCCGCGGCCGATTGCACGCCGGTACGGGAGTCCTCGAATGCGATCGAGGCCTCTGCCCTCGCGCCGACGAAACGCAGCCCTTCCTGATAGGGCAGCGGATGCGGCTTGCCGTGCGGCAGCTCGGCGCCGATCACGAGCGCCTTGAAGCGATGCGTAATGCCGAGGCCGGAGAGCAGCAGCTCGGCGTTGAGACGCGGCGCGTTGGTCACGGCCACCATGGGGATGTCGGCGCTGTCGGCCCGGTCGAGCAGCGCCATCAGGCCCGGGAGCGGCGCGATCTGCCCGGCCACCAGCGTACGGAAGACCTCCTCCTTCTCATCAAGGATCAGGGCACGCCGCTCCGGCGCCTCGTCGGGCAGAAAGCGCTCGCCGATCGCGACATTGGCGAAGCCTTGCAGCTCCCTGGAGAAGCGCGCGTGGTCGAAGACATGGCCGTGAGGCCCGAGCACCTGGTTGAAGGCCTTCAAGTGCAGCGGGTCGGTGTCGGCCAGCGTGCCGTCGATGTCGAACAGCAAGGCCCTGCCCATCGCTTCCGTTTTGGCTTCGATCATTTCCGTACTTTCCCAAATCCGCGGCGCATTGATGCGCGAGACGTATCAATATGGCCTCAGCCGCGCAATGACGCATGAACATGACGACGAGGTGCCACTCGACAAAGCCGCGCGCGGCTGCAACACTCGCCGCAAGATCAAAAAGGAGGAAACGATGACGATCAACCGACGCGATCTGGCTCTCTCGGCTCTCGCCGTCTCGGCACTCGCGCTCACGACACCGGTGCTGGCGGCCTCGGCCGACGATGAGGCCGTGGCGAAGAAGGTCGAGGCCTTCCGCCTCGCCCAGATCGCGGCTGATCCGAAGGCGCTCGGCGCGCTGTGTTGGGACGATCTCAGCTACAGCCATTCCAGCGGCAAGGTGGAGGACAAGGCGACCTTCATCGCCAACGCTACCGACGGCAAGTCGAAATTCCTGTCGATCGACTACAAGGACCCGACCATCAAGGTCGTCGGTCCCGCCGCGATCGTCCGCTTCCACTGGCTGGGCGAGCAGGAGATGGCGGCCGACGGGAAAAAAGTATCGACCAACCTTCACATCCTGATGAACTGGCAGAAGCAGGGCGACGAGTGGAAGCTCTTGTCGCGCGCAGCAACGAAGTTGTGATCAACGACGCTTGCCCTCTCCCCCCTGTGGGAGAGGGTGGCTCGCCGCGAAGCGGCGAGACGGGTGAGGGGTCTCTATCAACGAGTCGACCTCTCACGATTTGAGTTTGCTGAAGCAACCCCTCATCCGGCGCCATAGCCGAAGCCTCGCTTCGGCGTTCTCTTGCGAACGGCCGCTGAAGGCGGTCGCCACCTTCTCCCACAAGGGGAGAAGGAAAAGGCAGCTGGCATCAAGGGCGGCAAGAATTTCCGACCACGCTTCACGCGTCAAAATGACAAGCGGCAGACGCTTACGCCGCCTCCTTCACGTCACCGTGCAGCAGCTTGCGCGCGGCGCGCTCGGCTTCGCGCGCGTTGCGGAAGAGCTGGCCTTCAAGACGGTTGAAGCGGTGGGATGAGGCGAAGAAGCAATAGCCTCCGGAAGAACGAACGACGATACCTGCGGTCTGCGAATCGACTTCGATGATGTAGCTGTCCGGCATAGTCGGTGGATTCCTCAGTGCGGGCAAATAACGGTGCTCCTGCCCAAAGGTTCCCCAGGCATTTGAGGCCGTTTCCACCCCGAATCGACACGCAACTGAGTACGCCGGGACCTCATCCGTTTTATGACTGGTTCTTGGCGAAGCCGCGACGAGGATGACTCAGTCGCGCCGCGTTTGGCGGCGCTTGCCACGCATTCGTGAGATGAGGCAGAGCGTCGCGCGCGATTACGTCGCGATCGTTGTGTCAGTCGCGCGAACCGCTTGCGGGCGACCGTGTTCGTCGATCGAGACGTAGGTGAAATTGCCGTCGGTGACGAGAAACGGATGCTCCTCCCCGCGACGCAGCGCCCACGCTTCCAGGTGCACGGTGAGCGAAGTGCGGCCAACGCGGACAAGATTGGCGTAGACCGACACGAGATCGCCGACATAGACCGCTTTGCGAAAATTCATCGCCTCGATCGCAACCGTCACGGTACGCGACTTCGCGGCCTTTGACGCAAACACGCCGCCGCCGACGTCCATCTGGCTCAGCAGCCAACCGCCGAAGATGTCGCCATTCGCGTTGGTGTCGGCTGGCATTGCCAGCGTGCGAATGCAGAGATCGCCGCTCGGCTCGGTGTTCGCCTGTTCGTTCATGCCGGTTTCACCTAAAATTGTCCCAGCCCGGATCGGGCGCAAAGCGCGCTCCGAATCGCTCGGCCAGCCCGCGCAGGGTGGACACAATGTTTTCCACGCCGCGTGTGCGGGCATAATTCAGCGGACCGCCGCGGAACGGCGCATAACCGGTGCCGAAGATCATGGCGCCGTCGACGGCGTCGGCATCATCGACGATGCCCTCGCGCAGCGCCGCGACGCAGACATTGGACATCGGCAGCACCAGGCGGTCGATCATCTGGTCGGTGACGCGCGGGCCGGTCTCAGGGAGCGGCGCCTTCTCCGCCTTGCCGTCCTTCCAGGTGTAAAAACCCTTGCCGGTCTTGCGGCCGAGCTCACCCTTGGCGACCTTGTCGCGCAGCCAGGCCGGCGTCGGCGGTAGGAGATCGCCGAATTTCGTGCGCAGCATGTCGCCGACGTCGAGGCAGATATCGAGCCCGACCTGATCGGCGAGCTCGATCGGCCCCATCGGCATGCCGAATTGCTCGGCGGCGGCGTCAATCAGGCGCTGGTCGATCTTCTCGTCCAGCATCACCATCGCTTCCAGCATGTACGGTGTCAGCGCGCGATTGACGAGGAAGCCCGGCGAGCTCTTCACGGGCAACGGCAGGCGGTCGATCGCACCGACGAACGCGAGCGCATGCTTCAGCACCTGCGGGTCATTGCCATCGTGACTGACGACTTCGACCAATTGCAGCCGCGACACCGGATTGAAGAAATGCAGGCCGACCAGCCGCTCCGGCCGCGTCAGGCCGTTGCGCAAGTCCTGAAGCGGGATGCTCGACGTGTTGGTGGCGAGGATCGCGCCCGGCTTCATCCGCGGCTCAAGCCCGGCATAGACCTTCTGCTTCAGCTCGAGCTTCTCCGGCACCGCCTCGATGATGAGATCAGCGTTGCGCACGCCCTCCCCGTCCATGTCGGGAATGAGGCGATCGAGCGCGTCGCGCACGTCGGTCGGCTTGCGGATGATCTTGCCGTAGAGCTCGGCGGCGCGCTTCACCGCGCCCGCGATCGGCTCGGCTTTCATATCGGCGAGCGAGACGCGCAGCCCCTGCCCCGCGCACCAGGCCGCGATGTCGCCACCCATGGCGCCGGCGCCGATGACATGGACATGCCTGATGGTGTTGCCGCTGCCTGCGGCTTTCTTCATCTGCTCGCGCAGGAAGAAGACGCGGATCAGGTTCTGGGCAGTCGGGGTCACCATCAACTTGGCGAAGGAAGCCTGCTCCGCCTTCAGCATCGCGGCCTTGCTGCCGCCATGGGACTCCCAGAGGTCGATCAGCGCATACGGCGCCGGATAATGCTCGCGGGACGCGGCCTTCGCCGCCTCCGAGCGCATCCGCTTGGCGAGCAGCCCGCGCACGAGGCCGACATTCGCAG
>NZ_JALBHA010000031.1:0-32371 GCF_023006445.1 Bradyrhizobium sp. SHOUNA76 | reverse complement strand
GCCTTGCGCGCGGCCGCGGCCGATGCGGCCGCCGCTGAACGACGAGGCCGTCCGCGCACCGGCGCCAGCTTTGGCCACCTCCTGGCGGACACGTCGAAGATAGCTCGTCGCCCTCCGGTCCCTGCGGTTGCCGATCCGTCCAAGCTTCACTTCGAATTCGTCGTCGATTTCTCGCATGGCCGGCGTCCGACGTTTGAATGAGCCGGCGATATGTGAAGCCGAGGGGCGTTCGCCAAGACGCAGACGCAATTGCCCAAGTTCGCCATTGCGTTGGGTCGAACATGGTGACAACGAAGATACGGAGAGCGCCAAATCTTGGATGTGCAGACAACGGCTTAAGTGCCCTCAAGAGCCAATGCTTTTATCTTGCCCTCCCGCCTTCCCTCGTCGTGGTCCGGTCGCTGGTGCCCAAGGTCCAACTTCCAAGCCAACAGACTTTCAGTACTCGCGGCGATTTGCGACAAAATGCAGCTCGGGTCATTGCGGTAGATCGTTCAAAAGTGCCTGCCCGAACACGTCGGCTGGTGGCCGATTCATTGCGAAAGAGCCGTCGCGACTTGGCAGTTGACTTGCGAAGCCACCACTGTTTGCGAGCGTTTGCGATAGCGATCGTTACCCGAAGGGCCGAGACACCCGTAGGGTGGCTCGGTGAGGAGCGAAGCGACGAGTAGAGCGCGGGCCGAAGGCATCGCCCAAATGCTATGAGCACGTTAATATCGCACTCCTCTCGAACTCTTGCCCGCGTGAGCGAGGGTCCTTTAGTAGCAAACCCGAAAGTCTTAGCGTCACGATCGTGTTGCAGCGTTTCGAATGCAAACTGCATGTATGTCCGTCACGGGGCGCCAGCGAACCTGGAAACTGACGGCTGATATCACGAGCTGACCGGTGTGCAGCCGGCCGACCCTTACTTTCCTTCCGGCCGTTGATCTCGATGCATGAGCTTGCTTCGTGCGCGCCGCGACTCTCTGCTGACAGATGTGGCGGGCGCGCGCAAAGCTCGTGCGCGCCCTTTTCGGACGCGCACGCGCCTGTGGTTCTTGATGTCAAAGATCCGGATTCCACGTCCAGATCGGCCGCGCGACACCCAGGATATCGCACCGCAGCACCGGGCCGAAATATCGGGAGTCGAACGAATGCGGGTGCGGCTGCAGCAGGAAATATTCTCCCTCCACCAGCCTCATACAGCCCTCCCAGGCCGGCAGCGGCCGCCCTTCCCGGTCCTTCTCGAGCACCTCGGCGGTGACCTTGCCATTGATGGAGATCGTGCCGATCGGCGCCTTGGCCCGGCAGATCTCGTCTCCGCCGATTGCCTCCACCCGCTTCAAAAGGGGCACAGGGACGGGCAAGATCTCGTGCGCGATGATGAGGAGTTCGATCCCAGGGGGCGGCTTGAAGACCGCGAGCTCACCGCGCGCCGGCAGTCGCTGCTCCAGATAGTAGAAGCCGAGTGGCGCGCTGCCGGTGGCATTGTAGATCAGCAGCGGCACCGCGGGCGCGGATGACATCAGAAGGGTGACGATGCCGGCGCACATGGCCGACAGAGTGGTGGCCTGCCGCCACAGTCTCGTGCGATCAATCCGCATCGGAGGTCGACCTCCTCTTGTTCGCATGCGACCATTCGACGAGGTCTTCGATGTGATAGCGGACATAGCGTCCGTGCTTGCGGTAGGCGGGTCCCCGGCCCTGTACCCGCATCTTCTCAAGCGTGTTCTTGGTCAGCCGCAGCCAGGCGGCCGCCTCCACCGTGTTGAGGAACGGCTTGTCCGGCTCCTTGTCGTCAGTTTTCGTCATCCAACTTTTCCTTCCCGCACTCAGCACAATCAGAGAATGCGAGAAGAAGCGTCGTCAGATCGCAGGCGTTTTGGGGAGTGGCGAAGATGGAAGCTTCTGTTTCGCCATCCCGCGCGAGCAAAATTCGTCAAAAAGAGAACGGAAAATTCGATCAGCCCAGAAGATCTCGATAGCCGCCCTTCATCAATTCGGTGCCCTTGGCAACGAGGCGCCGGGTGCGATCACGCAAGAATTGACTATGTCCATGCCAATCCTCAGCAACTTTCTTCTCTCCGAAGATCGCAATTGCGATCTGTCGGTATGTCTTGCCCTTCAGGCACTCGTCGAGCGCGACGAGGGCGTGATGAAGTCGTTCGTCGCTCGCAAAAGGCTTTTGAATCGCTCTAAAATCGGCCTCGGTGAAGCGTTGCAGTCGCTTCAGGAGTTCGGTCTGAGCTGAGAGATCGTCGAGGTCATGCAGTTCAATGACCGGGACAAACGGCGCTGTCAGGTTGGAAAGGCCGCTGATTTCGAGGGGGACACAAATGCCATTGCGCTTCATCATGACCAGCGGGACGCCGTCGGCATTGATGACCGCCTGCCGATCTGCGTTGAAGTCGGCGAGCCGACGCACTCTCGCCTCGTCGCCTTCGGTCGGCCCCTTCGCATTCAACCTTACCACCTGCTTCAAAGCCTTGGCATGCCAGAACACATTTGCCTTGTGAGCGCAGAGTTTTGGATCGGCAAACGCGTGTAGTCCCCACTTCTCGGCTCGCGGGAACCGTCGCCTGAGCCGCAATAGCTTGGTCCCGTCGCGCAGCGTGATGCAGGGTAATTGCTGGGGTACGGAGCTTCGCCAGTCAGCGATGTAGTCCGCATTCCGTCGCAAGAACTCCCATGCCCAATCGCAGCCACCATAATCGGCGCGACCGCAGGAAGCGGCCCGATCGTCGGAGCGACCAGGCGTCGAACTCACCGAAGGATTCAAATTGCGCCCCAGCAAAGTGCTTTTCCAGATCGTTCCGGCCAAATGAGGCAAGAGCGCGGCCCCCGGCGAGCCGCTCTCGCGGGACGGTCTGACGCCAGTCCACCGGACCGGATCAGGGCAAAGACGATTGGCGCTATGGCTGGCCAGGCAACCGAGAAGGGACAGGCTGAAAAGATGCTCGGCCGCCCTCGGCGATTCCGGCCCGACCCCGATCCCAGTGGCGCAACAGACGACGGTTCATCGCGTGCTTGCCCGGTCACGAACTCCAACGAGAGACATGCGGACATCGGAAGGCTAGTCGTGAGGACCATGCGCTTGCCCATGCGCGAGCTCGGCTTCCAAACAACGGGAGCAGCGATTTGAAAACCTGAACCAGCGCGAGCTTCGCGTCTCAATGTCAATCCGGCAAATTCGATGTTACAGTCTCGACCGTGCTTGCCGATTCCAAGGTCTGCACATTGATTGATTTTGCTTCATGGATTGACGGAGGGCTCATGGCCAAGAAAGCGAAGAAGACCACCGCGAAAAAAGCGAAGAAGACGACAGCGAAAAAAGCCACGAAGAAAAAGAAGTAGGTCTTTTCCTGACCTGCCTCGCCTCCAACCAGGGCGTCCACCGCGATTTTTCAACCTCACTCGTAATCGCATCCCGTCGCTTTGGCGGAGGCGTTCAACGCCGATGATTAAAGCCGGACTACGTGCGTGGTTTTGCGCAATCGGTCCGGCTTTTCATTTGGGGATGGTTCGATGCGGGACGCGCAAGCCTGCCTACGAATTGCGCCCTTCGCCTCAGTTGAGCCCGCCGATCACGGAGGGCATTACCTTGGACAATAGCACCGCCGTCGAGGACAGCGCCGATAGGCAAACAGCGGCTCGGGCGAGACAAATACGCCTCAGCGCCACCGCCTGCGGTTCGGGAAATGCTCTGAACGGGTCCGCCATCATCGGCTCCATAATGCGCGCGCGTTTGCACAAGGCCAGACCTATAGGATGAGTCGGGGCCCCCTTATCCGGCTAAATTTACGGCCAGTCCGATTGACTCCGAGGCGACTCGGCACGCGCCAAATCGGTGTGCGAAGTGGCCTTTGCGCACCGAATCGAGACCGCCAAGATCTGGTAAACAAAACGTTAATAGCTCTCCTGATATAGGCGATTTCGAGCGCCTTGTTGGGTGATGTAATTGCGCGGCGAGAGCGCCCAATATCCGATACCAACCTTCTACGCACCCGCGAATTCGGCAGCCGCGCGTAGAGGCGGTGCGCTCCTTAAGAAGGCGCGCGCGACTTCGCGGAAAGTGAATCATCCTCCACCACCGCATCATGTCAGGCCTGGTCGCAAGGCCGCCCCTGAGTATTCTCACAAGGCGCATTCAGTCACGCCGCAGATCACTGGCATGGCGGACGGTCGACTTGACGGATGGGGCGGCGCGGCGGTCGTCGCAATCTACGTCCAGTTCTGTAGCCGCAGGACTTTGAGCCACCGGCCGGGCCGATCCTGATTCAGCGGCAGCTATGGCCGCTACAGTGCGCCGCCCTGTCACAAGAAATGCCGGGGCAAACACTCCTGCTCCTGCTCGAAGGGCACCGGGTGAGCCGAAACGTGGACGATATCGTCTGATGGCGCCTTTGCTCCAGCCTCGGCCCGAGACTGGAGCGCTTGCTCCGGAGGAGGAAGCCCCGCCCGGCGGACCGGACGGGGCCTGGAGCGGCGCTCTCAGTCGCCGTTCTTGCGCGGCCGCGACCACAGAAGGGTGTAGCCCTCGCCGGCTTCGTCATCGAACAGGTTCGCGTAGATCGGCGCGTTGAACGAGGGGTCGTCGAGCTTGAGCGAGAGGTAGTCGCGGCCCTCCTCGGAACGCTTCGACCAAGCTGCCCCGATCTCAGCCCGGCCCACATAGATGCGGTGGCTGGGAGCGTTGTCGTTGGATCGGTTGGTCTCGGCGACGATACGGACGCCCTTGGCCTGCAGGCTCAAGGTGACGATCTCGCCCTGGAAGTCGTTGCCGACCTTCTTGAAAGAACCGATGTTAGCCATGTCACTTCTCCTGTCGTGCTTCGAGCCCGCGACCATCGCGGCCTCGATGGCGATCTGGAGGCCGAGGACGATCGGCGACGCACCCGCTCGCGGGCCGAAGCGCAGCGGAGGACGTCGTTGCGGCGACTTTCTTGCCTCGCGAGGAATGGGCGCAGCCCAGGGGAAGAAAGTCGCAACAACGGCGTTGCGGCTCAGACGATCGAGGCGCAGCCGGTCTTCGGTCAGATCAAGCCATCAAAGAGGTCACGTGGTCCGCGTGCTGAACCATAATCTCAAGGAGAAAGCTGGCGAATCTCGGTTCTGCTGAACAAGGGGTTGGTACGGTTCGGCGCAGAAGGAGAAATAATTTGCCGCAAAGGGCGGTATCGTCCCGGAAAGAATGATCGGACGCAGCGCGCCGCTCGACTGCAGCTATGTGGGCCAGACAGAGACCGGTACGGCTTGCTTAAGCGCCCCGAGGCGGGAGCGCAGTTACCTCTCGCTCAAGCTCGATGATCCCTCGTTCAACGTGACGCCCCGTGCCGTCTTGCTCGACGGATGATGGCGACGAAGCCTCACCGCTCGTGCGCGGCGGCTCTGAGAACCGGTTCAGGCGCATTCTCCACCACCCCGGCCGACTCCGACGGGCGGTTCTCCGCAAACACGGTCAAACGCGTCCATGCCGTGCCGCCAATGCAAACCGCACCTAGGCTCGCGAAGACCTCGCGCCAAGCAAGCGAAGGCACCCCAATTTGCGATAGGCCAAACACCACATGATAGCCAGCGATTGCCGCAGGGACGGCGAATGCGGCTCCGATCACAACGCGCAAGATCAAGGACCGACTAAGGGCGACGGCGAGCTGACCCGCGGCAAGCGTCAGCGTGCCAGAAGCAATTCCGATAAGCAGTGCGCCGAAGACGCCCGCGCCATGACGGTATGCCAAGATCCCGGCACTGAGTGCGATGAAAAACGGCAGGGCATACACTGCGAGCGCAAAGGTCACCCAGCAGAACAGACCGATACCAAGTATGTTGAGAACAAGCCCGAACGCGAGCATGGTGGTGGCTCCATGTGCATGGATTTATCAATCGCGCCTTCCACCACCACCACGGCGCGAGTTTTAATATACAAATCGGAAACGAGGCGGAGTTGGGGCAGCTGCAACTCCGCTTTGACACCGCGGAGGCGAGACGACGGCGCTCACGCGCCGCCGAACCTCCAAACGGGAATGCCGAGCCGCTTCGCTTTGTCGGCGAAGTTGTCCTGAATTCCCGTGCCCGGGAAATGCACGACGCCGATTGGCAGGAGTTCGAGCATGGCGTCGTTGCGCTTGAAGGGGGCTGCCTTGGCATGTTTCGTCCAGTCGGGCTTGAAGGCGATCTGAGGCACCTTGCGATTGGTCGCCCATTTCGCAGCGATCAGTTCAGCGCCTTTCGGGGAGCCGCCATGGAGGAGGACCATGTCGGGATGCTTGGCATGAACCTTGTCGAGCCGATCCCAGATCAGGTGATGATCGTTGAAATCGAGCCCGCCAGTGAGTGCAATCTTCGGCCCCGGCGGCAACATGACCTCAGTCTCGGCGCGGCGTTTTGCTGCGATGAAGTCACGGGAGTCGATCATTGCCGCGGTTAGCGTGCGGTGATTGACCAATGATCCCGACCGAGGACGCCAGGCCGAACCGGTGTGGACCTCAAATCGCTCGATGGCCTGATCCCGGAACAATTCCAGGCAATTGCGACGCTCGATCAGTGAGATGCCTTCGGCCGTCAGGCGCTCGAGTTCGACCGATCGCACTTCCGAGCCGTTCTGCTCGCGCTGGCTCTTGTGCTGCGCCTGCTCGTTGTCGTCGAGCTGGCGTTCGATGCGGTCGACGGCACGATGGAACAGGTTGACTGTCGACCAGAGCAGATCGTCCAGGTCGGGTTCAAGCCGCGTGTCATTCAAGGTCGCAACCAGGGCGTCAAAGATATCGACTACGGCGCCGGCGATCATCTTGCCCTCCGGGAGCGGTCTTGGATCGGGCTGGTCATCGAAGGGACGATAGCCGAAGAGCTGTAATTCGGTGAGGACGTGGTCAGTTGAAGAAGAGGCGTGCGGCGATTCGATATCGTCATGGTCGGCCATGAGAAGAGGTCCTTTGCCGGATCGGCCGCGACCATCGCGGCCTTCGTGGCGATCCTCTGACGGCAGGCGGAACGGGCCAGCACCCGACGGGGGCCGAAGCGACAGCGGAGGATGGCGGAGGCCGGCTATTTTGCTTCGCGATGCAAAGCGCGCTGGCCAACCGCATGATGTGTCTTCGCATCGCGGGCGCGCGGCGGAAAATAGCCGGACGCAGCCATTGCCGGCCCGGGCCGCTTGCCGTCCGATCGCCCTCTAGAAGGCCGAGCTCGCGTCCTCTTCCGGCATTGGCCTCGCTTATGACCGGCCTATCAACGTTGGTCAAAGACCGGGACCTATTCCGCGGCCACCGTCGGGTAAATGCAGGAAGCGAACGACGTCCTCTGGCACGAGTTGGAACCGCAAGGCCGCTTCGAGGGCATCGAGACCGAAGACATGGAGATCTTCGTTGAAGTCGCCCAACCGAGGCGACAGCGCGATCGCCTCAATGCCGAGGTCCGTTGCACGCTGAGTCAGAATGTCCTGCACCGCATCCCCGGCGGCATCGGCATCGCGGGCGATATAGAGCCGGCGTAGGCTTGACGGCAGCATGATGGCCGAGAGGTGATTGGCCGAAAGCGCCGCGGCCATCGGCATCGTCGGGAGCACGCAGCGTATGGACAGCATGGTCTCTATGCCCTCGCCGGCAGCGAGCACGTCGTCTACGGCGCCGAAGCGAACGGCATTGCCGAGAAGGCCGCCCATGGCCCGTCGCGGTGTGCCGACCGGGGCCTTGCCGAGCCGAATGCGATCAAAGCCATCCGGATCGAGCCAGGTGCGGTGCACGCCAGTGACCTGTCCGTCGAGGTCCGTGACGCAGGCAATCATCGTCGGCCAGGTCTCGGTCGGCAGATGGTCGTCCGGCCGATAGTAGCAACGTGGGTGGAAGCGTAGGGAGCCACCATGGTGGACGTGGGTTATTCCGCGGCGCTGCAAGTACGTTTCAGCCACCGTCCCCTCGATCGGGCTGGATATCGCAAAGAGCCGAGCGGCGGATTTCTGCGACCCGGTCGGAACTAGCGAACGAATAGGCTTCGGGGCCGATTGCTGCGCTGAACGAGGCAGCCTCAGAAACCGCCTCGCTTCCTCGGCGACCTCGCGGAAGTCTCGCAAGCCCAGGCTCTCGCGGATGATGTCGAGGAGATCACCATGCTCGCCGGTCGCAGCATCGGTCCACTTGCCGGCCGGGCCCTTCGGTGAGTCCTGAAGCCGCACGAACAGTGAGCGGCCCTTGGTGTTGTGGACGTCGCCAACCACCCAGTACCGCCCCGCCCGCTTGCCATTGGAGAGATAGTGTCGACAAACCGTCTCCGCCTCGCGCGCGAGGCGGCCCGCCAGTTCGGAAGCATCGCGGGGCATCAGGCGGCCTCCCGCTCGCTGGCACGCTCGACCGGATAGCGATCGAGCACCTTCGACAAGACCTCGACACCGCTCGCATCCGTAGGCACGAACATGCGCAGCTTCCAAGAGATGATTTCTCCAAAGAGGCCGTAGGCCCGCAAGCGATCGCGCATCGTGTCGTTGAAACCCGACAGCTCGATGCGGTGTACGCTCATCACACGGACGCGGCGAAGCTGGAGCCCCTCCGCAAGCTCGAGGATGGTCCGCCCCGCCTTGAGCGCGGCAAAGGCAGCGTCCGGCGTCAACGCCGGCGCATCAGCCGCAAGGACGTTTGCGACCCAGGTGGCCGAGACCTTGCGGCCGATGATCTGCTCGCCCACGTCGGTCTGGAGCCGATAGACGCGGGTCGATTCGTTCGGCAGCCGCTTCCAGATCGGCAGCAGCAAGCCGGCCACGACGTGGATCGCACTTTCCGTGAACGCTGGGATCTCGGCAAGCTCCGCCAGCCAGGCCGCGGCGAAGCGTTTACGGTCCGTCTCGACCCAATGGCTTTCCGCCATCATCTTCAAGGGAGCGCGATGCTGCTCCGCCGGCCGGATCAGGCGGGCGCGCTGCTCGATCTCACCGTCATCAAGCATGAAGCTCGGAGCTGGCACCTGCACCGCAGCTCGTCCGGAGCGCTCATTGATCAACAGGATTGCGCGAGGATCGGAAAGACGACCGAGGGCGTCATCCAGGCTCACGGGATGATTACGCTGGCGCTGGGCAATCGTGACAAGCCGGGTCTCGGCGCCAGTGCCGGGATGAACGTAAATCGTGCGCCGGTCGGTGACGACAAAGCTCTCGGCGCGGAGCGTTTCCAGTCCAACGTCATAACTTCCCGAGGCAACCGCGCCTTCGATCCGAGCGGTCAATAGCTGCTCGAAGACGGTGAACAGGATATTCTGAAGATCGATCGTGAGCGCCAGCAACCGGTTCAGGAAAGTCGTAATCGGCGGCAGGTCATCCCTGAGCCCGTTGGTATCGGTCAGCTTCAGGCCGGTCGCATCCTCGAACCGCTCGAGCGAGCAGCCCTCGACCTTGCCGCGCGCCACGAGGGTGTAGAGCTGGCGCAACGCATCACGGCTGTACTGGCTTTCGAGGTTGTCCTCAGGCCGGAACAAGCCCTGCCCTCCGGTCTGGCGCTGGCCGCGCGTGATGGCGCCCAATGTATCGAGCCGGCGGGCAATGGTGCTGAGAAAGCGCTTTTCGGCCTTCACGTCGGTCGCGATGGGACGAAACAGCGGCGGCTGTGCCTGGTTGGTCCGGTTCGTCCGGCCGAGGCCCTGGATCGCGGCGTCCGCCTTCCAGCCGGGCTCGAGCAGATAGTGGACCCGCAGGCGGCGATTCCGCGCTGACAGCTCGGCATGGTAGCTCCTGCCCGTGCCGCCCGCGTCGGAGAACACAAGGATCCGCTTGACGTCGTCCATGAAGGCCGAGGTCTCGGCGAGGTTGGCCGAACCGGCCCGGCTTTCGACCACCAGCCGGTCGCCCTTGCGAACGATGCGTCGCGAACGGCCGGTCACCTCCGCGACCAAATCGGTTCCGAAGCGCTGGATCACCTGGTCCAGCGCGCCCGGGACCGGCGGCAGCGAGGCGAGCTTCTCGATGAGGCGGTCGCGGCGGGCGACGGCGTCCCGGCTCTCGACCGGTTGGCCGTCACGATAGACAGGCCGGGAGCAGAGATTACCCTCCTGGTCGGTGAACGGCTCGTAGAGCTGGACCGGAAAGGAATGGGCGAGATAATCGAGCACATACTCGCGTGGGGTAATATCGACCTGGACGTCGCCCCAGTCCTCCGTTGGTATCTCGGCCAGCCGGCGCTCCATCAGCGCCTCCCCGGTCGAGACGATCTGGATGACCGCGGCGTGGCCCGCCTCAAGGTCGCGTTCAATCGAGCGGATCAAGGATGGCGTCTTCATCGAGGTCAGGAGGTGGCCAAAGAAGCGCTGCTTCACGCCTTCAAAGGCAGATCGCGCCGCTGATTTCGCCTGGCCGTTCAGCGTTCCGGTTTCGCCGGTGATGTTGGCGGCTCGCATTGCCGCGTCGAGGTTGTTGTGGATGATGCTGAACGAACCTGCATAGGTGTCGTAGATGCGAATCTGCTCGGACGTAAGCTGGTGCTCGACGAGTTCGTACGCGACGCCCTCGTAAGAGAGCGAACGGGCCGCGTAGAGGCCGAGCGCCTTGAGGTCGCGCGCGAGCACCTCCATGGCCGCAACGCCGCCGTCCTCGATCGCCTCGACGAACTCGGCCCGCGTCGCAAACGGGAAATCGTCGCCACCCCACAATCCCAGCCGCTGGGCGTAAGCCAGATTGTGTACGGTCGTGGCGCCCGTCGCGGAGACATAGACGACGCGGGCATTCGGCAAGGCGTGCTGGAGCCTGAGGCCCGCACGGCCCTGCTGAGAGGCCGCTTGGTCACCGCGCTCGCCCTTCTGGCCTGCCGCGTTCTGCATCGCGTGGCTCTCGTCGAAGACGATCACTCCGTCGAAGTCGGAGCCCAACCATTCAACGATCTGCCGCACGCGCGAAAGCTTCTCGCCACGCTCGTCGGTCCGCAGCGTAGCGTAGGTGATGAATAGGACACCTTCCGCGAGCCGGATCGGTGTGCCCTGCCGGAAACGTGACAGCGGCGTCACGAGCAACCGCTCCATGCCGAGCGCGGACCAATCGCGCCGGGCATCTTCGATCAGCTTGTCGGATTTGCTGATCCAGACCGCTCGGCGGCGGCCCTTCAGCCAGTTGTCGAGCAGGATGCCTGCGGCCTGCCGACCCTTGCCCGCTCCGGTCCCATCGCCCAGAAACCACCCACGACGGAAGCGGACGGCATTTTCTGCATCGTCGCGCGCAGCCGCCACGACATCAAAGGTCGCATCCACTGTCCAGGAACCCGCAAGAAACTCGGAATGCGCCTCGCCGGCATAGATGACGCTCTCAAGCTGGGCGTCGGACAGGATGCCATCCGCCACAAGCTTGGCCAGCAGATGTGGCCGGTAAGACGGCTTCGGCGGCGCGACCGAGGCCATCGCGGCGGACTGAACGAGTTTGGTCGGATGCCCATGCGCATCCGGAATACGGATCGCCTGCAGCGCGTATTCCTCATAAAGCGCGTCAGTCAGTCGAGCGCCTTCCGGAGGTGTCCACTCGACCCTCTCGTAGGTGAGTTCGACGCTCTCTGGCGCGCCGTCTCGCGAAGGCGATGACGGGTTGGGTGCAAAAGCGCCGACCGGCCGCGAGGTCGCGGGGCGTCTGATGACGTCGGCCACGACAGGGGTGGCGACAGGCAGCCTCGGCGGCACATGCTGGCTCACCCAGCCGAGCAAGGTAGCGACATCCCCCGCCATGCCCAGCGAAGCCGCAAAGACCTTCGGATCTGTGGCAGGCCGCTTGTCGATCACGAGCAGCCTTGTGTCGGTCTGCGTTCCGTGTTTCGCGTAGACCGCGCCGTCGATGGCGGCAGAAAACACGACCTGCCCGCGCTCCTGGATACGAACGAAAGCATCTCGCCATGCCGGATTCTCCGGCGCGAGGCTGGCGCCGGTAATGGCGACGAGACGCCCACCCTCGCAAAGACGCGCCAAGGCTGAGGCGACGTGCCGGAGCCCCGCATCCGCCATCCGCCGATCGACGTCCGCCAATGCCGAGAATGGCGGGTTCATCAGGACGACGCTCGGTATGACGGCCGCATCGAGGTGATCATCGATCTGGGCCGCGTCGAACTGCGTCACCTTAACGTTGGCAAACAGTTGATCGAGCAACGCCGCGCGGGCCTCGGCGAGCTCGTTCAACACCAGGGCGCCGCCGGCGAGCTCGGCAAAGATGGCGAGCAAGCCGGTCCCCGCAGAGGGCTCCAAAACCCGGTCGGACGGCGTGACGCCGGCCGCGGTACATGCGGCCAGCCCCAGCGGGATCGGCGTCGAGAATTGTTGAAGCGCCTGGCTGTCCTCGGAACGCCGCGTATGGGTCGGCAGACAGCTCGCGATTTTCGCGAGCATCGGCAGCATCGCGGCCGTTGAGCCAGCCTTGATCCGGATGGCCGGACCGAACTTGCGAAGGAATAGAACGGTGGCCGCCTCGCAGGTGTCATAGGCGGTTTTCCAATTCCAGGCACCGGCCGCGTCCGAAGCGCCGAAGGCAGCCTCCATGGCGCCACGCACGACCGCGGCATCGATGCGCCGGCCGCGTTCGAGATCGGTCAGGAGCTGTCGCGCAGCCCTGATCGCAGCGGAGGTGATAGTTGCAGCGGCACGCATCGAGAGCGGCGCAGCGGCAGCGCCGCCGGCGAGAGATTCGGTCATGGGATTTCTTTCGGAGAGCAGGAACGGGTCGAACCGCCCGGCGCTCTCCTCAAGACCCCGGCGATTCAAACCCTTCCCGGCCCCACTCTCCCTCTCAGCGTTCCCAATAAAAACGGGGACCGGCGCTGCACACCGGTCCCCAGACGCTGCAGGATGGCCGGAGCCATCCCGTTCAACGGTGTCACTCAGCCGCATCTAGCTGTTGCGGATCATCTTCGCCGGCGTTCTCCGGGTCCTCCTCGTTGGCGAGGAATTCTGGCAGTGGACCGGCTTCACCTTCCGGCTCCACCGAAGACGGGCTGGAATCGACGAGACGCAGCGGCTCCGGCAACCAGCCCGAGCCATCCAGGAGACGCTCGGCCTCCTTGGCCATGTCGGCCTTCTTCAGATGATCGATCAGTTGCGCCGACGACTCGCCCTTGGCTTCCCGCACAGCCTCCAGAATGCGAGGCTTGGTGACCCGGCCGAGATAGTTGTCGACGGTTGGTCTCCAGCCAGCCTGCACCATGTCGAGTCCGGCAGCGCGCGCCAGCACGTTGGCCTGGTCTAGTCGCGTGCGAACGCCGTGGGCGGAGACGCGGCTCTGATTGTAGCGGTTGGCCGGCTCATGAACGGCGTTGATCGCAAATGACGCACAGTGGGCAAACAGGGATTCCTGTGCGGCACGGTCGAGGGCCGTGAGCGCGTTCCAGAGATCGTTCTCGCTTTTCGGCAATCGTGCCTTCCAGGACTCATGTCGCGCCTCAACAGCCTTGGCGGATGCGCTTTCCCTCAAGCCGGGCGCTTGAGCGGGAAAGGGCGGCGTGCGAAGTCCGATCTCAAGGCAGCTCCCGGACGATGCGAACCGGTAAAAGGCCGTCAGCACGAAGTTGTGCAGCACCGCCTGAAACGCGATCGCAGGATTTTCTGCCAGCGCATCCCGCAACGCCAGCGTGCGATGCGCTGTCAGCTCAGTCATCAGCCGATCCGGCAGAGGTGTCGGCCCATCCTCATCATCTTCCTCCGTATCAGCAGCGCCGGCCACGGCGATCACCGTGCGTTGAACGGAGGTATCAGCCGCCTTCCCCTCGACCGACTGTGTGTCGGCGCCCTCCTCGACATCAGGATCGGCTGCCGACAAATCGTCCTCCGGCCGGACGTAACCCCTATCCACCGAGAGGCGCCCTTCAGAATCGATGCTGACGAAGACGCCAGCACGCCTGATCTCGGCGGGATCGTAAATCATCGGGCGGTCTTCGAACGCGACCAGTGCCGCCTCGATTTCGCTGAGACGCTGATCGACCTCATCGGGCAACTCGTCGGCATCCTGATAATCGGACTCTAGCTCGGCTTGCTCGGCGTTGAGCGCGTCGATGGTGGTCTGCTCCTCCAGGGAGAGATCGACAGGTTTGCCCTCCAGCTCACGCAGGCCATCCGTGTGGCCGTAGGGGAAATCGACGGCGAGCGAAATCCACTTCCAGCCTTCGGCTGCAATGGTCCCGGCTTCGGCTTTGAGCTTTTCCGTCACGAGACGGTCGAGCAAAGCAACGTCCTGGAGCCAGCCGCCATCGTCGTGCTCGAACAGATCCCGCAAAAGGGCGCCGCCAGCCTGCTCGTAAGCATCCAGCCCAATGAACTGAACGCGCCGATCGGTCGCGCGCACGGTATTTTGGGTGAGCATTCGCCGGATCTGATACGGGTCGTCATAGCCGGACCGGCTGACGCTCTCCCAGACCTGCTCCTGCCGAGCGTGGTCAGCTGAAACAGAAAAGGCCATCAGTTGCTCGAGAGTCATGCCGTCCTCGGCATAGACGTCGCGGAGCTTTGGCGACACGGACGCGAGCCGCAGTCGTTGCTTCACGATAGCCGGAGTCACGAAGTGCCGGGCAGCGATATCCTCGTCCGACAATCCTACGCCACTCAAGGTCTGGAAGGCTCGGAACTGATCGAGCGGATGCAGCCCTATCCGCTCATCATTCTCTGCAAGGGAGTCGTCTTCAGCGATGCCCCCCTCGCGCACGACACAGGGAACTGCCTGTGTCTTCGCCATGCGCTTCTGCTTTACGAGAAGCTCCAGCGCTCGATAGCGCCGACCGCCGGCCGGCACCTCGAACATGCCGGTCTCATTGCCTTCGGCGTCCACAACCGCTCGCACGTTGAGACTTTGCAGGAGCGTACGCTGCGCGATACTTTCGGCGAGTTGCTCGATGGAAATGCCCGCCTTCAGATGCCGGACGTTGGACTGGCTAAGGACCAGCTTGTTGAACGGAATGTCACGTGAGGGGGACAGTGTGATCTTTTGGATAGCCTTCGTCATATCGATTCTCCACGACGGGCGGCCGGGAGCCTCTCTCTCAGCCTCCAACCCGTCGCGAAAAGCGCCGCTACCCTTTCACTCTCTTGTACGAGGCAACGGGTGGGAACTTACGCCGCCTCCTGCTCCGCTATCTCGCTCGTCATGTCGACAACCACTTCGGGCAGGAAGCCAAGCAGATAATCCGCAACCTTGCTGGCCTGCGACGCAGCTCGCACAATCGCGCGATTGTCCTCTCGCAGCACCTCCAGCCAGGAGCCGATATAGTCGGCGTGCCGCACCGTCGGCACGATACCGAGCGACGCGCAACTGAACGCAGACGATATCTCAGCGATAAGCTCCTCGAAGGCGTATTTCCTGGTACCATAGCCGCCCGACAAGTCGCGGTTGAGACGAGATGCATGGCCGCTGGCATGCGCCAACTCATGCAAGGCCGTGCGATGCCAATTAATTGGCTCGAAATAGGCTTGCGGTGGAGGCACCTGCACATAATCTTCCGTCGGCACATAGAAGGCGCGGTTGCCGCCGATGCGGAAGTCGATGCCGGTCGCCTTGATCAGATATTCGACCTGCGGCTCGATCAGGCCTGACGGCGGAGGCGCCGCTGTTGTTGCGATCTCTGGAGGCAAGCCGTTGCATTGATCGCTGTTGAAGACCGTGAAGCGCTTGAGGAACGGAATGGCCTGCGCTTCGTCGCCGGTTTCGCTCGCGCGCCTCTTTTCGTCGACCGGCACAAAACGGTCGGCATAGACGACGGTTGTACCGCGCTCGCCCTTGCGGACGTGACCGCCGAGCGACAGCGCCTGGCGGAAGGTAAGCCAGCTCTGCCCTAAAAATCCATGTTGGGTCGCGGCACCCCAGAGAATTAGAATGTTTATGCCGCTGTATTGACGGCCGGTCGCGGCGCTTTTCGGCATGGCCAAAGGCGCCTTCGCCGCCGCGGTGCCCCAAGGCTGCACCCACGGCACTCGGCCAGCCTCCAGCTCGGCAATGATCTTGTTGGTGATTTCGTCATAAAGACTTGCCCGGTCCTCACCGGTGCGCGCCCGAAGATACTGTCTGGACATCGCGGATCTCCGCGACGGGCGCCGCGAGCCCTCTCGCAGCCTGCAACCCGTCACGGCAAAACCGCACGACACTCTCACCCTCATGCTTCCAAGTGAGAGAATGAGAAATCTGCGGGGCGGCCCGCCTTCCGTCTGATTGTTCATGGGACTTGGTATTGAGGTGCCCGGGGCCGAAGGCCCCGAGCAGGCGTGCGCCAGGGGCGCATCGCCTCAACGGAACATGGCACCCGCAGGAGCGTGAGCATAGCGACGCCGAAGGCGACACGCGGGACCGAGTGCAGCGACGAGACCGGTTAAGAGGGCACCCGGGAACGGGGCAGTGATAGCGACGCCGGCACGGCGGGCCCCTTTTCCGAGTGCCCCCGGCGAGGAGCTCCGCAGCTCTTGCGCGAGGGATCGAAGCCGGATGGCCGAGACGCAAAGCGGCTCGGTTTCACGAGAGCCCAATGCGGCCTCAGCCGCACGCGCACAAGAGAGACCCCGCCATTCGGAGGATCACAATATCCTCCTGTGCATTCGTCAGCACGTTTGGACCTCAGCGCGCCACCCGGATCTGCATAAATATCAGTTCGACCGTTGGTAGCCTGATTTCTGCGGATCTTTGCACCGGTGGCAGACATCAACGTTAGACGGTCGAGGCGGACTGCCTCGGCCGAAATCTGAGCTGGACCTTTTCAATGAGATGCGGTTTGAGTTCAGCATTCGGAATGAACACCGGGACCTCTGGATCGGGATTGTTCTTGTCGTGTTTGGGATTGGCAACCCAGTCGTCCCGCTGCGGGACGTTCTCCAGCCCAATAGCAAACATATCAAAGCCGTCTTCTGTCAGTCGGAGTCGCAGGAAGTTATTGTAAGCGCCAATGCGAAGCGAACTGAACGCATCGTTCCGATTCATCCTAAAAAACAAGCAGGTGATGAGCATATTTAAACCGAACAGCGTGCTCCCGATCAGAAAGCCGACCGGCACCATCTCAGCGGCGAGCAGGCCGAACCACGTCCACACCTCCCACCATTCTCCCCGCCAAGCGAAATGCTCATTGTTGAACGCGATCGCATATCGCGCTGCGCAGATGAGGACGACGACATGTGCGGCCGCGTGAATGGCGCTCGAGAACCAGATCTTGAACCTGGTCGAGACTTCCTGCTTGATTGTGTACCCGATCAGGGAGGCGCCAAAAACGGCAGCTATCAATGCATAGACGTCGGGGCGGTCGCGCAGCGAGATGACGATGGAGAGCAGGAAGTAGATCGCTCCCATCAGCAGTGAGAAGTCCCAGTTCGTGAAAGCGAAGAAGACGTTCCTGAACGTCAGCCATTTGCTCGTCGAGAATGAAGGGTAGGCCGCCGAGGTGCTCTTCTTGGCATCGGTCTGATCCGATATCGTGCCGAGCTTCAGCGCCTCGCGGTGATCAACGAAGCCAACCGAGACGTCTTGTTCGAGCTGGTGGGTCGGATGCAGGAATGCCCCTCCTCCACCCGACGTTACGTACTGCCGGTCGTCCCTGCCGACGTAGCGGCTGTAATGGTGCGTGTCGCCGGACAGCAGCACGGGAATTGTGTGGCCGCGCCCGGCGTTCAGCGCGATGCTGGCGGCGTACTCCATGATTTCCCACGATTTGCGGTTGCTGTCAGTGTATAGCCAGCCGGGCTCCGCGCTGCACAGAATGACCTTCGAATTCTCCGGCATGCTGGCTGCGATGTGCTTGAAGTAGTCGGCCTGCGGTTGATCCATGTCGTCGGCGAGCTGGATATCGGTCGCCCACAGCCACCAGGTGTCGGTAATCTGGACCGCGAAGTAGCTGCGACGCTGATAGGAACGCCATGCCCCGAGGTGCCACGGCTTTTCCTTGCAAAAATAGGCGAGAAAAAGCACCAGCCCGTCATACCAGTCGTGGTTGCCGGGGATCGCGAGCACTGGCCTGCCGTTGTCGTCTTTCCTGTCGTGGTCGGGTGCAGCCCAGGCGTAGGGCTGGCGAAGCTGGTTCATATAGGCTTGTCGGCTCGCTTTCGGATAGACCTCGTCGCCGCCCATGATGAGCGCCTCGCCTCGAGGCAGCGTAACCTCGCCTATTTTCAACTCCTTGCGCGCGAGCAGGCTCGCTACCGCATAAGTGCTGTCGAAGCCGTCGCCGAGATCGGCGACCCAGTCGATCCAGACGGCCCCGTCCTTGTCTGCCGTCAGCCGAGACCGGAAGTCCTTCGCTCTTTTCGTGTGCTCTTCCGGCAAAACAGTATCGAGAGCTGCGATGATCAGCCGCCGGTCCGCGTATTGACCGAACATTGAAGACACTACGACATTATTCAACAGCTTGAGCAGCAGCACCGGATCGAACCAGTGCGCCATATGCGGATAGGTCTTCGTATCGTCTAACGGCTTTTCGGCCATTTGCCCCACTCTTCCTAGGTGACAACAGGTTCAAGCGATGCGTCGACCACGGCAATGCCGGTCGCGTCAGTGAAAATCGCCGCGACATCCCGGGCCTTCTGCCGGTATGCTTCGTAAATGTCCTGACCTACCAGTGGAATCGCCTCCGCCAAGCTCGCCACCTGGCCTTGCTTTTTCGCCACAGCCGCAGCCTTGAGCTTTTGTTCGTCTGTGCGAAGGCTCGCGATCGCGGCGTTCAGATCGGAGATGTTGGTTGGCGTCACAAGCTTTCCGCCGATGTAGACGACCTGGCTGAGCCCTACGATGCCCAGAATCGTGTTTGGGACAACAAACGTCGAAAGTTGATTGACGCCAGCTGCGATCAGTCCGCCGATAACTACCAGACCGAAGATAAAGCTCTGGTACCGATACACGTCAAAGACGCCGTCCGTACTGAAGAAATCCCGCCAGGTTGCACTTGACGGGTCGACCACAGTCTTGGCCATCGGAATCCAGCCGTGCCTGAGAAGCCACGCGCGATTTTCGGCCGACAACGTATTGCGCTGGCTGTCCGTGCCTTTCGCGATAGTGGCCCCGATGCCGCTGATGCCCAGCAGCGTCAAAATAGAGCCAGACAGGTCGACCAGGGTCCCTGTCTGCAACAGCAGAAGAGTAATCAGGGCGGCGACCGCAAGCGAGAAAGCCAGGGTTTGGAACGTCGACAAGCTGCCCTTCCCGTCCGGCCCAGCGGAGACTTGGGCAGGGTTCAAAGCGCGGAGAAAGGACGTGAACTTATGATCCTGCTTACGGAGGGCAAAGGCGATCCAAAGGTATAAGACCAGGACCTCAGCTACCACAGCGAATATGCTGAACCAGTACGGGCTCAGACGGACTCTCACTGACGAGACCCGCCAAGGGGATTGCCCGACCGGATTGTTGCACGTGTAGAGATACAGATCGACCCTGCTCCAAAACCACGCCAGATCATCGCTCATGTTCAGCGTGACAATCGTCTGATCGGGTTCCAGCAGATGCTTCTGCACCAGCGGATCGGACTCTGTCGCGCGGTGAGTAACAGCGTCCTGACGCTTGAAGAGATACGTCTCATCGCCGTAATCTATCCCGGCGAAATATCGCACCCCCTCCACGAACGGCGCGCGCACACCAATGTCGACACGTTGATTGGTCGGCAGAAAGTTTGTGGTGAGCACGATGGGTGCACCTACCGGGTTTCGGCCAGATCGGAGCTCCACGGCAAATTCGCCCTGGCGTACGCACTGCTTCTGGGGATCGCTAGGCGCGATCGCCTCTGATCCCGCGGGCGGTGCTTCGGGCTTCTGTGGCGCATCTCCGCGAGGCGTCGGCGCCGAACCTTGAGCCTCAGGAGCCGGACCTTTGGCCGGGGCAGTCAGTTGCTGAGCCTTGGACGGCATGGCCAAGAGAGAGCCAGCCAGCGCAAGCGCGCATAGGGTAACGATAAGCGATCTCAGCATTCGTCCCACCCCCGACCGGCATCAGCTTCAGTATCCTTTACCGGTGGTTGTATCCGCCTTTCAAGCCAACTCGGCGGTTTGTCCCCGGCTACGCTCATTCCGGGTGCAATCGCTGGCGCCCGGCCGCCTCCCCGAGGGAGCATGGCGAGTTAACGATTGCGTTTTGCCCGCCAAAGCGGCTCAATCTGATGACGAAAGGGCCCCATACCCCTTGTTGGTAAGCAAGAAGTTCACTATCTGTGCCAAGCTATTACGCGATAATGATTCGGTGTGGCGGCTTTTTTCATGGATTACAGTGCTCCCCGAGAGTGCGGCTTGTCCAAAGCCGAAGTCGATAGTTTGGCGGCAAGGGTCGCCGAGCATCTGAGTTATCGGCCTGGCCAGGATCTCGATCCAATCGTCTCGAAGCTGGGCGGCGTTATTCGGATTCAGGACATTTTGAATTTCAACGCCGTTTCATCCGGCTCTATTCGGGTGCAGGGGATGAACAGGTTTGAGATTTTTCTCGCCTCGCACACTGGTCCCACAAGAGATCGGTTCACTATTGCTCATGAACTCGGTCATTATTTCCTGCACTACGTCTATCCCAACCAGACTGGTCGGCCTGTGCAGCACTTAGAAGCCCAACGTTATGGGACCGGGCGAGTCGAATGGGAGGCGAACTGGTTCGCGGCGGGATTTTTGATGCCGGCAAATCTATTCCGAGAATATTTTCGCACGCTGGGCGGCTCGATTACACTGCTCGCCAATGAGTTCGTAGTGTCGGCAGAAGCAGCTGGCATTCGCTGTCAGGTCCTTGGGTTGAGCTGATTGGACACCCCAAAAACAGACCCGTTTGCCTCAAGCCTGCGGCTTTATTTAAGCGTCGACATTGTCGGATCGACAGCCTTCAAGCAATCTTCTGGCGAAAAGCTGGATCAGCGAGAAAGCGAAACGGAGCTGCCGCCAGCGGCACCGTGGTTCTCCCCCATTGCACAATTTTACAAAGCGATGGATCAAGCTTTCGCCCGGGAATGGGCAATGTGCGTCGAACGGGCTGAGCGAGTTAAATGGCCAACCGGCGACTCGCCAGAATTGTGGAAGAGCATCGGCGATGAGCTGGTTTACACGAAGCGGTTGACCGACAATCGGCAAGTTCTCACCACACTCAATGCATGGATGAGAGCTGTCTCCTCGTATCGTAAGCGCCTCCTGGAGCAGTTCAAGTCGCTTGATCTTAAGTCAACTGCGTGGATGGCGGGCTTCCCTGTTCACAATGCAGAAGTATTCTTCCGAAGGTCGGATTTAGAGCGCCGCGCTGAAGAGGATGAAGACGACGCTGTTTATAGCAATCTTGTCCTGCTCCACCAGTTTGCTGAGAAAGGCATCGATAGCGGACTGGTCAGAGATTACATTGGACCGGCGATCGACACAGGGTTTCGGCTTGGTCAGCTGTCGACACCAAGGAAGTTGGTCATCTCGGTTGAGATGGCGCTCTTGTTGATCAAGGCGATCCGAGCGCAACCTTCTGATGAAGACTATGGATATGAAAAGCCCCGCATCTTCTTTGATGGAAGACGGAGCTTAAAGGGCGTATTCGGCGGCCTTCCATATCCAATTTTTTGGGTGGATATGCGTCCGTCGCCGAGCCTCGAAGAGAGCGAGGATAAGCTAAACAAGCTTGAGCAACTCAACACTGACGAGGCGCTTTCGTTCTGCCAGGAGTTCATCAAGGCGAACGCCCCATTTTGCTTCACGCCGTACATCGAAGGCAATCAGGATCCAGACTTCACGCAAGTACCCGAACATCATCAACGCCGGCTAGAAGGGCTCAGAGTCTTTTGGGAGCGTGAAAGTGCAAAACGACAGGTCGAAAAGGTTTCGACCGCTCAGAAAGAAGGCGAGCCTGACGCCGCTGGCACCCGCGCGGATGTAGATGTCGACGAATTGGCCAAAATGATCGTAGATCGAAGCCTCGGCTCGCTTGGATCAACCGACAAGGCGGAATAGACCTGCTCTCTTCCCCGCTCACGCGTCGTCGAACGACTTTGGAACCGGACGCGAGTTCTCTTGAGCCCTCATCGCGAGCCGATTTCTACGGCACGCAGGGAAAAAGCCGCGTTCGCCTGGACAGCCGCACTCACACGACAAAATCTGGAAAGACGCAGGCTCAGGGAATCCGGATTTCCTCCCGAGCCTGTGTTTCCGCGTCGTAGACTTTAATCTGAAGCATCGGGAAGCGCTTCTTCAGCTCTTCGCCACCTGCCCTGGCTCCGTCTCTGGTTGCAAACTCGGCTTTCAGCCGGCCGTCCACTTCGAGCGCGTAACCAGAGGCCGGCAATTCACGGGTGGCTGCAACCATTTCGTTCCCATTGTGCAGTGAGGTGACTGGGGATGATGGGTAGCGTGAGTCGCCCAAACCGCGCCAGAGCCACCTGCCCAGGAGCGGTGATCGGCCAACGCACGTTGCGGATTGGCGGCGTGCAGGGATCGCGTCAAGGATGGGAATTTGCATCGTCCGAACAGGCGGATGGCTTTCCGCTTGCGCGGATACAGGCACGATATAGCCACGGCGCGACGTAACTGCCCTTCCAGAGACCCTGGCGGGTGCGCTCGGCCTCGCGCTGGGCTTCGTAATATCTGCCCTTCGACTATTGAGGCCAATCCAACGCAAGACCATTACGTACGAGCCATTCACTGAGATCCCTGCCTGCGACCGAGCAGGTCGCGACCGTGCGCCCATACGGGTCGAGGCTGACTGGAACACATTTGACGGCACGGTGGGCAATGAAGGCGTCAAGGTCGTTCGCGGCCTGCGCACCACACAGATACTGTAAGCTGTCGTCACCGCGGCACAACTGACTGCTCTCCGGTGCATTGATACCCCAAAGCCGACTACGTACTCCGTGCATTTCCAACGTGTCGCCGTCGATCACGCTGGCCTGTCCGACAAGATTATCGGCCAACGCCATGCTCGACAAATGGCGAGAAGCAATGCGCTCGATGAGGAAAAGTGGGACGGCATCTATGTCGGCCGGCGCAAGGGCGACGATCTGATCTATGCGGGCAAGGTCGACCACGGCTTTGACAAGACCTCGCCGCTAACCTCCAAAACAGACTGAACCCGCTGATCAGAAGGCGCAGCCGTACACAAAGCGGATCGCGCATAAGGGCATCTGGATCGAGCCAGAGCTGCTCGCCGAAATCGAGTATCGCGCGAAGACGGCGGAAGGAAAGGTCTGTCATCCGTTCTTCCGGGCCTGCGGTAGGATCTGTGGTGGACGCCTACGTTGGCAGTGGGCGGAAGAGCTCCTGAGTAGCATCTTGACCATTCCCACCGAGCTCCACCACGCCGTGACGACGCTCCCGCCGGAGAATCGGCGAGACCTTGAAGATCGACGTCGCCATAGCGGGCAGCCGATCCTGAACTCCGACCTGGTTTTGCTCCCTTCCTCACGAGAGCAACTCGAGTATCCTCCGACTGACTGCGTCATCGCCGAGAACAGTCACCCATTCCAGGAGAGCCTGCCGGATTGTCGTCGCGAGGATGCCATAGTGGGCGAGCCGGGCAAGAACCAGGGGACGATCGGCTTCGTGGCGGTCAACCGATAAGTCCGAGAGCAGCCGGATGTCGTAGCCGCACCTTGCTCCCTCCAATGCCGCGATCAGCACCTCTTCCTCCAGGAATGCTCCCCCTATGAAGATGACACCCGCGCCTGATTCCGCGAGCTGAGCCGCAAGTCGTGGATCTCGCCACAAGGACAAGGCATCGATGTCGAGGTACTCGATCGAGGCGGCAATTTGATCGGTCAGGAGGCCTCGATCATACTCACCGATTGCGATGACGGAAACGCCAAACAATTCCCGGCAAGCCGGCAACAAAGCCAGACTTCCGGCTCGGCGAACAGCGATTGCCTGATCATCCCCCCCGTCGCCCCGCGTCAAGTTCAAGAGGACAAGGCAGCTGTGACGCGGGTCGGCCATCATCATTGTAGACTCTCCGTCGTCGGGAGAGATCAGGCGGCCTTGCGTTCCGAACCGGTCGCGAGAAGAACCGGTCCGTCGACACCGACTTGCCGGTACATGGCTTCGAGCGCCTGATCAGAATCGTGAAGAAAACCGGCGAGCGCCATGGTTGGTCCGACCGGCTGCGGCTCAGACAGCCGCTCCAAGGGCCAACCAGCTCGCCTCAGAATGCGTTCCATCCGCGCATCCGTCACGGTCACGATCGAGTGCGCTCCTTTTGTGCGCATCGCCTCGAGCATCGCTGCGAAAAGCACAAAGGTTGCTCGGTTGAACCCGCTCCGGCCGGGCTCGACACAGCGCACGGTGTCGACGCAGAACCGCGAGCTTTCGAGGATCCGCTCGTCGCATGGCGCCGCCCTATTGCCTAGCAAGTTGAAGAAGGTATCAGCGAGCATTGTTGGTCCGGTCGTCGGCAGAAGCCTGACGCAACCCACCACTTCGCTGTCGTCCGAGACGGCGAGAATATAGGTCGGACTCAGCGCATCATAGACATCGATTTCCAGATCTCCCGAAACCGAGACGCTCCAGTCCAGCCGGTCCTTGAAGACACGGCGGCGAAGGCGATACATCGATGTCAGCAAATCCAAATGACGACCAAATTGGGACGTGTGAAGCGCGATGGCGTGCATGCCGACCTCCTCAAATTATCCGGGAGGCCTTGAAACCAGAAAACGCGCTGCTGATCGCCTGTCAGATTTTGCAGGTGCGGTTTGATCGGCTGGATCACGCTAGACCAGTTTGGTTTGGACACATTGCAGCAGTCGTCTGGCCCGGGTTCGGACCATTGCATTCCCGTCCATTTCGTCGAGTGGGTTGACCGAAACTCGATCAGGTCAAGAGGCCACGGCGCAACGCAACCGCAACACATTGGGCAATCGACGCCGCGCCGAGCTTACGGCGCGCGTTCTCGAGATGAAAGACGACAGTGCGCGGCGAAATGGCCACCAAAACGGCGATATCGGCGGCCGTCTTTCCTTGCGCGGTCCATGCAAGACACTGGCGCTCGCGCTGCGTCAGCTCACTTTCAGCGTGCTCTTGTGCGACAGAAGGAGCCTCCAACTTCGCGGCCACGTGGACATGAAAATATAGTCCCACCTGATGGACGACATCGCGCCATTCACCGACATGCCGATCCAGGTTGATCTCGCGATCACCCGTCGCCAGCGTGAATGCGGCGATCCGTCCGAAGGCGCCTCTAATCGGTACCGTGATCCCGGATCGGAGCCCAAAGGTCGTCGCCTCATCAAAGAATTGACGCTGTGCTCGATTCCCAGCGGCCGCGCGAGTGGCCCCTCCCCAGCTGAAAAGGTCACGTTCGGCCCGGGCACGAAGGACTACGGGATCGAGCTGCTGATATCCAAGGTGAAAGTAGCGGCTGGTCCAGGATTTGGGGTACGATGAGATCAGCAAGGGCGTGTCGCCGGTTAGGCGAAGATAGGCAAACCGCTGGAACCCTAGCTTTTGAGCTAGCCGTGCGGCAACCCGTTCAAATGCGGTCGCATCGCCCGCCGTGTGGATGGCATCAACGAACTCCTGGAATGTATACTCGACCAGATTCATCGTGTTCATGGCGCGTCGAAAGTCACGTCCGCTGCTGTCAACCAATTGCTAACGCGAAAGCGGCGACCGCCGCACTCGCGCTCCGGCGCAGAGAGGAGCGCCGCCCTAGCCAACAAGACCAGCGTTCGCCACGCTGTTCGGTGGCGCGGCGCCAGGCCCGGTCCAGGGGAGATCATGTGCCCGGATCGACGCACATTCGCATTGGTCCAACCTTTGTTGCGTTGGCCCCTAACGACACACGAACGTGTTCACGCCCTCCCGGCGCTCTATCTCCCGTTGCAATATTTGCACATACGTGCGATAATGAAAAGAAATCCTTTGGTCTTTGGCGCATCCACTCCCCTCCTGTCATGTGAATAATTCAATCCTTGGGTGCCGAACTTCAAGCCCGCCTGGCAACGCCCTACATTCGCACGCTCGTACAAATGGTTACAGAATATTCACCTGGCGCGCCTAAACTCGAGCTAATCTTATCAAACTCGAGGCTGGTTCCAGGATGATCGAAGAGCTGCTGATCGGCTACTTGAAAGGCTCAAATCTGGACGACTCGATGCGCGAAGAGCTCCGTTGCCTCAGGCCGGTGCTCATGAGACACGTCCCTGAACTTGCAAGACTGCACTTCAAGAACGTTGCCATGCTTGACGGATCCATCAAGCACGATTCGGCGGCGTTTGAGCCCGTCATCGCCGCCTATGTCCGACATTGGGACGCTCTGTTGGCCGCTGAGTTCGGCCGCGAGTATGCCGAAGCCCTCCGGCGGCTGATGGAGAGTGCACTCGCCGCAAAGATCGGACCGCAGTGGCTCGTCGGCTCATACGGACTGGCGGTGGCGGGGGCTCTAGTTGACCAGGTTGCCACAGCACCCAAGCCAAGCCGATTTGGCGCTCGGTCCGGGTTGGCCGTCACCCTCACCGCAGTCAAGCACCTCTCGAAGGCCGCGATGCTGGATACCTGTGCTGGCATATTGGTTGCAACTGGGATTTTCAGGCTGGCCAGGAAAGGGTCAGTCGAACAGGCTGGCGTGCGCTTCCGCGAGCTCATCGGATCGCTCTCAGGATCCTCAACGAACTTGGCGGAAGCTGCTGGCACGATGACGGAAAGCGCCGGCGCAACCGCTCGCCTTTCCGAGACAGTCTCCAAAGCGTCGCTCGACGCATCCGCCAACGTTTCATCAGTCGCAGCTGCAACCGAGCAGCTCTCTGCCAGCGTGGGCGAGATCTCCCGCCAGGTCAGCCGGTCGAGCGAAATCGCGAGCACAGCAGTCGACCAAGCCAGGCAGACGGACGGCCTGATCGCGGCTCTCTCGGAGGCCTCTGCCAAGATCGGCGACGTCCTGAAGCTCATCAGTTCGGTAGCGCAACAAACAAACCTGCTCGCCCTCAACGCGACCATTGAAGCGGCGCGAGCAGGAGAGTCGGGACGAGGCTTCGCCGTCGTCGCACAAGAGGTCAAAGCGCTGGCGGCACAAACCGCCAAAGCAACCGAAGAAATTAGCGTCCAGATAAGCGGAATCCATGCAGCGACCGCCGAGGCCGTCAATTCGACGAGAGAAATCGTCCGGACCATAGGTCAGATCTCGGAAACGACCGCGGTCATCGCAGCCTCAGTCGAGGAGCAGAGAGCCGCGACTCAGGAGATCGCCCAAAATGTGCAACGGGCAGCGCTCGGCACGGACCAGGTCGCCAGCACTATCAAGGGCGTGGACGAACAGGCTGGCACGACCGGTGCGGCGGCAGCGCAATTGTTGTCTTCAGCTCGGCTCCTCTCGAAGGATAGCGCACAATTACAGTCGGAAATCGACCAGTTTCTTGCGGCCATTGCGACTGCGGCATAACTTGCCCCAGGTGCCGCTCCATAGCCGAGACACATCTGCAAGTCTCGTGCGGCAGTGCTACAGCCGCTGAGACCCACGCCGCCTCCGTGGCACCCAGCGCGGTCATATCCGGCATGGACACGTAACCCCGAACTAATTTGCTGAGCAGCAGGCCCCAGCTTGTTGCCGGCGCAGAGAGTTCAGCGAGCCCGATGTCCTGCCTTGGAAAGGCGCCGACTTGCGGACCATCCGGCTCGATGATGCGATCGCCCATCCGCGTAGCGGGGCTTGGTGACGCTTACCCTCACATCTTGGTGTCGTTCTCATGTACCGTGATGACATCGCTGACGGGAAGCCAGTTGCTGCCATCGAACTTGAACAGCCTGGCTTGACGCCATCCGATACGGCTGGTGGCAGACACATTCACCTTCACGCCAGGTAGAAACAGCGGCAACTGGAAGTCCTTGATGTTTGTCGCCTGCTTCATCAAATTCTGCCGGGTCAACTCGTCGCCGCACCTGCGCAAGACTTCCTCAATCATTTGGGCGGTCGAGTACGCGTAGGTTGCGCTTCCGTAGTTCGGATCGGCACCCGGCACCCACTGCTTGAAGAAGGCATGGAACTCCTTCATGGCGGGATCGTCACGCCAAGCGGGATCATCGGACTGTTTGATCCACTGAGATGTCAGGAGATCCCTGGATGCGTCGAGTCCGGCCGGCTTCAGGACCGTCTCGAGCTGCGAAGAAGCCGTTACCACGATCTTTAGCGGGTTCCAGGCAAGCTCATGGGCCTTGCGGATCGCCTGGGCCGCGAACTTCGGTGTCGCCGCAACAAAGAGTACGTCCGCGCCGGAAGACTTCAGACTCACCATCTGGGAATCGATCGTAGGATCGGTGATGTTGTAGGGTGCCTGCGCAACGATCATGGTCCCCTTGCTGCCAAATGCGGTTTTGAGACCAGATAGATAATTGCGCCCGAAATCGTCATCCTGAAAAATTACTGCGATCTTGGCGTCCGGCTTGGAGCGCAGGAGGTAGTCGGCGTAGATTCTGGCCTCGACGATGGCGGACGAATAAAAAGTCGTCGTCCAGGGCAGGCTTACCGGGTCGTCGAGCTTCGTGGTGCCTGCCATCACCAGGATCTGGGGCACCTTCTTGGCATTCAGATATTTCGAGATCGCCAAATTTGTCGGCGAACCCAGCGATGACGCGATAGCAAACACCTCGTCATCCTCGACGAGCTTTCTGGTCTGCTCGACCGTCTTGGGCGGACTATAGGCATCGTCGAGCGAAATGAACGTAATCTTGCGACCACCGATTCCTCCGCGCTCCTTGTTGAGCATGTTGAAATAGGCAGCCTGGATGCGGCCGATCATCGCGAATGCCGATGCAGGGCCACTATAAGGCATGGTCTGACCGATCTTGATCTCCGTATCGCTCGCACCGATGTCGTATTTCTTCTGTGCCATCACCGGCGACGAAAGAAACGCCAACGCGATCACTCCCACCAGTGCTTTTCCTGCAACTCGTCCACGCATTTCGTATTCGACCGGCGACGCGAATACGCTCGGAAGCTGACCTTGCATTCGATCCTCCTGGCAAAAATGCCTTCTTCGTCGGGATGCTTTTGGCCGCACAATACAGCCCCGCTCTTCGGCGCCTGATCCCTATTGCATTATTTGCACAGTCGTGCGAGTCTTGGAAGTCGCAAACTGGACTTGCGCATGCTTTGCTGGCCGAGCTGCGCGAGTGAGACCTCGTGACGCGGAAAGTCGGGAGCAGCAGTGGCCGGAGATCCCAATCAGACAGCAGGGGGTACGAGCAGCCAACTGTCCTACAACTTTATGCGACCGGCGAGCGCGAACGATTGCAAGCTGAGGAACTCTGCTCGTGCCAGGCGCAGCTGACTCTCGTCGTCAACGACGCATCACTGCAGGTGAATAGGCAGCATCCGGCCGAACCATCATGCAATCGCTGGCGTCACGGTCGCCTCTAAATCCGACGTCCCGCATTGACCCAAAATGGATCGCGGAGTTTGCGCTTAAAGATCTCTCCCGAGTCTTCGCGTGGAAGTGCCGGTCTGAACTCCACCACTTTCGGTATTTTGTATCCTGCCATCCGTCCTCGCAGGTATTGTTGGATATCCTCAGACGTCAGACTGATACCCGGGCTGCTTTGGACAAACGCGCAGACTGTCTCGCCATATTCTTCATAGGGATGCCGAACACCGCGCAATCGACCACGGCTTGCATCTTGTGCAGCTGCCCCTCGATCTCGGCCGCAAAGATGTTGACGCCCCCCGACATGAAAAGGTCTTTCGACCTATCGCAGAGAAACAGGAAGCCGTCGGGGTCGAGATATCCGACATCTCCGGACACGAACACGACGCGGGCCCGCAAAAGTCGCTCGTCATCAGGTGCCAATTCAATCCAAGCGGTTCCTTCGCCGGCCCTCAATGAGATCAAGAATGGCTCGGGCCGCCTCGAGCACATTCGTGCCCGGTCCGAATATGGCGGCCACTCCGGCACGGATTAGTTCATCGTAATCTTGTCGGGGCACCACACCACCGCAAACGACGATGATGTTCTTCCCACCAGCTGCTCTCAGCTCCTCAACGATCTGCGGAACAAGCGTCTTGTGGCCGGCCGCGAGTGACGAAATGCCGAGCACATGAACGCCAGCGTGAACCGCCATCACTGCAGCTTCCGCCGGCGTCTGGAATAACGGGCCCGCAACCACATCGAAACCGATATCTCCGAATGCGGACGCAATAACCTTCGCGCCTCGATCATGCCCGTCCTGCCCAAGCTTGGCGATCATTATCCTTGGTTGCACGCCGATCGCCTGCGAAACTTCGTCGACCCGTGACACGATATTGGTGAACTCAGGATCGTCTCCATAGGCGGGGCCATATACGCTCGAGACAACGTCCGGGATTGCCTCGTGATCACCGAAGGCCTTTCGCATTGCGTCAGACATCTCGCCGACCGTTGCACGAGATCTAGCAGCCCCCGTCGCCGCCTCCAGCAAGTTGCCCTCCCCCGTCGTGGCCACGCGAGTTAGCGCGTCCAACGCAGCTTCGACCTCTTTCGGGTCTCGCGCCCTCCTGATTTCTGCGAGACGCCTGATCTGCGACGCGCGCACGCAGGAATTGTCGATCTCCAGGATATCAATAGGCTCCTCCTGTTCGAGCCGATACCGATTAACGCCGACGATCACCTGGTCTCCGCGGTCAATCGCAGCTTGCTTTCGTGTCGCGGATTCCTCGATCAGCCGTTTGGGCCAACCGGTCGCGATCGCCTGCGCCATTCCTCCCATCTCCTCGACCTTCTCCATGAGCTGCCAAGCTTCACGGGTCAGATCGTCCGTCAGGCGCTCGATGTAGTAGGATCCTGCGAGCGGATCGACGACGTCGGTAACACCCGTCTCATGCTGAAGTATCAACTGTGTATTGCGAGCGATCCGCGACGAGAATTCAGTTGGCAGCGCAATCGCCTCATCAAATGAGTTCGTATGTAGGGATTGAGTTCCGCCTAGCACGGCAGCCAACCCCTCGTAAGCGGTCCGCACGATGTTATTGTATGGATCCTGCTCCTGAAGGGAGACCCCGGATGTCTGGCAGTGCGTGCGAAGCATCAAGGACGATTGCTTCTTGGGTTGAAACTCCGCCATCACACGCGACCAAATGAGTCGGGCAGCACGGAGCTTTGCTGCTTCCATGAAGAAATTCATTCCGATCGCAAAAAAGAACGAAAGCCGCCCGGCAAAATCGTCGACGTTGAGACCCTTGGCGAGCGCTGATCGGACGTATTCACGTCCATCAGCGAGCGTAAAGGCAAGCTCCTGGACGAGTGTCGCTCCAGCCTCCTGCATGTGGTAGCCAGAGATCGATATCGAATTGAACCGCGGCATGTGGTGCGCCGTGTACGCAATAATATCCGCAACGATGCGCATCGACGGTTGTGGGGGATAGATGTAGGTATTTCGAACCATGAACTCTTTGAGAATATCGTTCTGGATCGTTCCGGACAGAGCTTCGCGCGAAACGCCCTGCTCTTCGGCGGCGATGATGAAGGCTGCCAGGATGGGAATCACTGCTCCGTTCATGGTCATGGAGACGGACGTTTCCCCAAGGGGAATCCCATCGAAGAGGATTTTCATATCTTCGACTGAATCGATTGCGACGCCAGCTTTGCCGACATCCCCTACGACGCGAGGGTGATCCGAGTCATAGCCGCGGTGCGTCGCCAGATCAAAAGCGACTGATAAGCCCTTTTGTCCGGATGCTAGTGCGGAGCGATAGAATGCGTTCGATGCCTCTGCCGTCGAAAACCCCGCATATTGACGAATTGTCCAGGCTCGGCCGGCATACATCGTCGCTCGCGGACCACGAACGAACGGCCACGTTCCAGGCAACGAGCCCAAGTGCGCAATGCCACCCAGGTCCGCCGCCGTATAGACTGGCTTGATTGCAATATTCTCTGGCGTTATCCGCACAAGCTTGATGGGATCGCCCTTCAACTCCTTCTCGGCAATCTTCTTCCACTCATCGGGGAACACGACTGTCCTCCTCCTCATCTTGCGCCATCTAGGAGTCCAGCCGTCGATCGACGCATCGAGGACGGAGGACAGACTGGCGGCGGATTCATGCGAAATCGAGTATCAGCGCATCCACCGCCAGCGTCGCGCCGGCGCTGGCGTGGACCTTCTTCACCGTGCCGTCCTGTTCGGCGCGAAGCACGTTCTGCATCTTCATGGCTTCGACCACCGCCAGCGTCTCGCCGGCCTTGACGTCCTGCCCCTCGGTCACCGCGATCGAGACCACGAGGCCGGGCATCGGGCAGAGCAGCTTCTTGCCGCTGTCGGAGGCCGTCGTCACTGGCATCAGCCGCGCGGATGCGGCTTCCGCTTCGGTCCAGACATAGACCGGCACCTCGACGCCCTGATGCGCGAGGCGGATGCCGTTCGGGATCGGCCGCGCCTGCAGCGCGACGAACTGGCCATCGATGGTGCCCTGCCAGACCGCATCGCCCGGCTTCCATGGCGAGGCCAGCAGATGCGCGTTGCCGGCCTTGCCCTCGGCATCGATGAAGCGGATTGCGATCGCCTCGCCCTCGCGCGCGACCTCGAGCTGGATCTCCTGGCGGTCGAGCCAGACCGCGCG
>NZ_JALBHA010000319.1:0-7660 GCF_023006445.1 Bradyrhizobium sp. SHOUNA76 | reverse complement strand
CGGATAGCCGCCGAGCTGCCGCAGCACCGCCTGCTCCGCCGACCCCCTGGTGCCGCCCTTGGAGACCAGAAGGCCCGCCGACAGCGACACGATCAGCGCCGGCATCTGGGACACCAGACCGTCGCCGACGGAAAGCTTGGTGTAGACGTCGGCGGCGCGCGACAGCGTCAACCCGTGATGCGTGACGCCGATGATGATGCCGCCGAAGATGTTGATCGCGGTGATGAGCAGGCCGGCGATGGCATCGCCACGGACGAATTTCGAGGCGCCGTCCATGGCGCCGAAGAACGCGCTCTCCTCTTCGAGCTCGCGGCGCCGGCGCTGGGCCTCCTTGTCGTCGATCAGGCCGGCGGACAGATCCGCGTCGATCGCCATCTGCTTGCCGGGAATGGCGTCCAAGGTGAAACGGGCGCCGACTTCGGCGATGCGCGTCGCACCCTTGGTGATCACGACGAAATTCACCGTGACGAGAATGGCGAAGATGATCAGGCCGATGACGAAGTCGCCGCCCATGACGAACTTGGAGAAGCCGGCGACGACGTGGCCGGCGGCCTGCTCACCCTCCCCGCCGCGCGACAGGATCAGACGGGTGGTCGCGACGTTCAGCGCCAGGCGCAGGATGGTCGCGATCAGCAGCACGGTCGGGAAAGCCGAGAAGTCGAGCGGTCGCTGGATCCACAGCGCGACCATCAGGATCAGCGCCGACAGCGCGATCGAGAACGCAAGACCGAGATCGATCAGGATGGGCGGGATCGGCAGAAACAGGATCGTGAGCATGGCCACGATGCCGCCGGCGAAGAAAGCGTCGGCCCCCAATCGTCGTGGGGTCGGCAGGCTAGCAGCTAACGTATCGGCCATGGGTCACCGGCAGAGGGGTCCGGTTCGCAATCTGCCGCGCAAAGCTTACGCGGGGGTGGTGGCCGAGGCTCGCGCGGATCAGAAGCCGCGCTCGATATGCGAATAAACCATCTCGGTGAATGTGGAGAGATGGGCGCCGATGAAGGAGCCGGAGACGGCAACGACCAGCAGAATGACGATGATCTTCGGAACGAAGGTCAGCGTCACCTCCTGGATCTGGGTCAGGGCCTGGATCAGCGCGATGACGGTGCCGACCAGCATCGCGGCACCGACCGCGGGTCCGGAGGCGACGATGATGGTCCAGATCGCCGCCTGGACGATATCGAGAGCGTCCCGTTCGTTCATGACTGGCTGATCGTAAGCCCGGGCCCGACCGCGACCTTAGTGCCGTCCTGAAGGGTCGCGATGGAGCCGTCGCTGTTGATGGCGACCGAAACGACCTTGCCGCTGAAGCTGGCGCCGGTGGAGTCGGTGAAGCTGACCGTCTTCCCGATCAGGCCGTTGGCCTGCGACAACGACTGCGACGACAGCAGCGCGTCCAGCTTCGAATTGGTCTGCATCGCCTGCTCGACCGTCGAGAGCTGGGCGAACTGGCTCATATATTGCGAGGTGTCCATCGGATTGGTCGGATCCTGGTTCTTCATCTCGGCGACGAGAAGCTGAAGAAACGTATTGTAGTCGACGCCGTTGCTCGACGTCGTCGTGGTGGGGCCGGCCGAATTGGACTTGCCGGTCGCGTCGGTCGCGCTGGGGACGTTCATGTAACTCTCTCCGCTGTCAGGCAGCCTCGAATGGGGAATGGGTCGCGGCGCCGGCCAGGATCGCCTGTTCCACCGGGAACAGGGCCCGGATCCGCTTGAGCGCCTCGAAGTAGCGGGTCGCCTCGACCAGTTCGTCGACCGCGCCAAGTCCGTCCAGCATCTCGCGGCTCTCGCACACGGCGCACAGGGCCGCGTGATGCTGCGCGTAAAGCGCCGCGGCATCGCGGATGTCGGTCGGGTTCATCAGCATGAGCTGGACGATGAAGTAGAGCTGCCGCAGCGCCGTGGTGGCGTCGGAGGCCTGCATCACCTGCCCTTCGAGCAGGAACATCACGTCGTTGACGAGCTCGACGGAGACCTTGCGGTCCACGCGAAGCACAGCACCGTTGATGTAGATCCGTTCGCCCGCCCGCAAGGAGACTTTCATCAAAGAGCGTCTCGGATCAGGCGGTTGATTTCGATCAGCTGCATCACGTCGTTCGATCGCTCCTCGCGAAGGCGGTCGGCTTCCTTGACGACCCACAGGCCGATCGAGATGATGTCGGCGCGCAGCTTCTCCGGCAGCCCGTTCTCCGGGTGCGAGAGATCCTCGATGAAGATGGTCCACAGCCGCCGCACATAGAGCAGGCTCTCTACCAGATCCTCGAGGCTGAAGAGGCCCTTCTGGAGACGTTCGAGCCGGTCGATGCCGAGGCTGAGCGCCTGCCGCTCGCGGCCCCGCGCCTCGTAACCACTCTCGTCGACGACGGATTCATAGGCTTCAAACGTCATCAGAACCACTCTGCGCAGGAGACCGAATAACAGGACAAAGGTTGCGAGCCCCGACTTTAGAGATAGTTGATGAGGCTGATCTGCTGCAGCTGCGAGGTCAGCGCGAGCGCCGTCTTGATCTGGGTCTGCAAGGTGTTGACGCGGACCGAGGCCTCGGTCGGATCGACCGCCTCCAGCTTCACGATCTGGTTGTTGAGGATGTCCTTCTGGATCTTCAGCTTCTCGGATGCGCCGGTGACCCGCTGCTGGATCGAGCCGACGGTACCGCCGAGCACGGCGAGATCGTTGATCGCGCCGCTGACGAGGCCGATGGCCTTGTCGACGACGACCTGAAACGTGTCCTTGCTCAGGCTGGTGTTACCGAGGTCGGTGAGCATGGTGTAGGCCTCGGCCAGCTTGCGGAAGCCGGGCTGGTTGGCGCTGACGGAGCTGTCGACCACCTCGGTCGTGGAGATGCGGCTCGACAGCGTCTGGTCCGTGGCCGCCGACCAGTTTGTGTTCCAGGCCGGGCTTGCAAACTCAGGGTCGAGCGTATTGTTGAGGAAGTTCTGCATCTGCGCCGGCGTGATCGTGCCGACGCCGGCCGCAGACTGCGAGAAGCCGAACGTTGCCAGGAAGTCCGCATCGACCTTGTTCTTGCTGGCCGAGCCGGCCGTGTAGTTCGTGACCGGCACGGTCTGCGTATTGATGCCGCCGAACAGATATGAGCCATTGTAGGAGACGTTGAGCGCTCCGATGAGGTCCTGAAGGTTGGCGGACGCACTCGGGAGGATGATCTTCGCGCCGCTGTCGGCGTCGCGGGCCGCGATCAGGTTCTTGAGGAATTCCGAGGCGGTCGTGCCGAGCTGCGTGATCCGGTTCTGGGTCACGTCGAGGCGTCCCGAAACCAGCTCGTTGGTGTCGACCAGCTGATCGGCGAAGTTGAAATCGGCCCGCAGCGCCACGTCGCGGCCCGTCCCTGTGCCGAGTTCGAGGCCGATATCGGCGAAACGGCCGGTGGTCGCTTCCTTCGAGGCCTTGGTCAGCGCAGCCTGGTTGTTCGTGATCGACGACCTCAACGACGACGACAGCATCAGGGTCGAGATGTAGTTGGCGCTCATCATGACTTAATTCCCCACGGCAGCCAGCAGGCTCTGCAACATCTCGTCGACGGTCGAGATGATCTTCGACGACGCCGAATAGGTGCGCTCGACCTGGAGCATCAGCGACATCTCGTCGTCCATGTTGACGCCGGCGACGTTGGACAGTGCCGCGGTGCTGCGGTCGAGCAGCGTGTTCTGGTACTGCACGTTGTCGTCGGCAGTCTTGCGATGGCTTTCGATCCAGCTCGCCGAGGACGAGGCGAACTCGATCACGCTGCCGCTCGGCTTGCCTTGAGCCGTGACGTCGAACGGCTGCGGTGCGTTCATGTTGTTGATGAGCTGCTGGAGCCGCGTCGAGAAGCCGGCGTTGCCGGTCGTGTTGTAATTACACGCTGGAACGCCGCTGATCGCACCGTCGCGCAGCAGGTTCGGGTTTCCGCCCGCGGCCGGATCGACCGAGGCGGCAACCGCGATCGTACCGGCGAGGCCGACCGAGATCGTGGCGCTCGCGGGCATCCCCGGCGCGCCGGGATAGGTGAACAGGCCGGGCCTGTCCGCCAGCGTCGGGACAGTTGACTGGTCGCTTTCCTTGAAGGCATCGATCAGGCCGCGCGCGATTTCGTCGAGCTGGCCCTGATACGTGACCGTGTCCTTGTCGCGCAGCTGGGCAAGGCCGGCGAGCTTGCCGGACTTGAGCGGCATGACGGAATTCGCCCCGGTCACCGGCACGCCGTCGATGAAGACGGCATTGCCCGTGGTGCCGGCGGTGTAGGCGTTGGTCGGCGCAAAGCTCACTGTCCGCGCGGTCTTGTCGAACAGTACGACACCGCTGTCGGCATAGAGCGCCGCATCGCCATTGGGACGGAGCGACATGGTGACGCCGACTTCCTGCGACAGCCTTGAGACGATGCTGTCGCGCTGGTCGAGATAGTCGGTGACGTCGTCGCCGGTAATCGTGCCCTTCACGATTGCCGTATTGACGGTCTGGAACTGGGTCAGCAGCTGATTAATGTTGGCGACCGACGTCGCCATGTCGACGTCAGCTCCCTCGCGGACCGACTGCACGGTCTTGGTGGCCTGGTTGAGTGCGGTCACCATGTCCTTGGCGGACGTCACGGCGGCCTGAGCCAGGGTCGCATTGTCGGTGGAGTTGGCGTATTGCTGCAGCGCCTGCTTGAGCTTGTTGAGCTGGGCGGTGGGCGACTGTTCGAGTTCGGGATCGTCCACCGTCGCGGCCGCGATCTTCTGCAGACCGTCATAGATCACGCTCTGCTTGGCGGACGACGAGGTCGCGATCAGGACGTTGCTGTAGAGGCCGGAAGAGGCCGCGCGCTGGATCGCCGCGACATAGACGCCGGTGCCGGGGAAATTGTCCAGCATGGTGAGCTTGCGCGAATAGCCGGGGGCGCTGGCCCCGGCGATGTTGCGCGAGATCGTCGCCGACTGGATGCCCGACGCCATGAGCGAGGAGCGGGCGGAGTTGAGAGCGGCGGTAATGGACATGACGTGCTCTTGCCCGAAACGAGCGCTGAAGAGTTCAGCGCTTCAGGTTGACGACGACGTCCAGCAGGTCGGCGCCGGTCTGGAACGATTTCGAGTTCGCGGTGAAGCCGCGTTGGGCCTCGATCATCGAGGTCAGTTCGTCCGCGAGATCGACGTTGGAATCTTCCAGTGCGCCGGATTTGACGGTGCCGAGACCTCCCTGGCCGGCGAGGCCGACCTGCACGTTTCCGGACTCCAAATTGGGCGAATAGACGTTGCCGACTTCGGGCGTCAGATGGTCCGGGCTCGGCACGGTGGCGAGCGCGATCTGAAAGCTCGGCAACGTGGTGCCGTTCTTGAGCACGGCGGTGACGATGCCCTTGTCGTCGATGTTCACCTTCTCGACGGCGGACGGAGCGTTGCCGTCGACCGTCGCCTTGAAGTCGAAGGCGGCGGCGACCTGGGTCATCGCCGAGAGATCGATTTTGAAGGCTGCTGAACCGCCAGGGATCGCGACCGAGAGCGCCGTCGGGCTCGCCGCGGCCAACTTGCCCTTGCCGACCGCGGTGACGTCGAAGGTGAACGTGGTCGTGGGGCCGGCCGTCGTCAGTGCTGTTGCACCGTTGTAGACCTGGATGTCCCAGGTATTGGCGCCGGTCTTGGCGGCGTAGACGTCGAGCGTCACGGCTTTGCCGATGTTGTCGTAGGTCACCATCGACGTCTTCGACGTGTAGTTGGCGGGCCCTGCCGGCGCTGCGATCGCCGTTGCGCTCGGATCGAGATTGGCGGCCACGGTCGCCTTGGTCGACGGCGCAGCTTGGAGCGCCATCTGGTTGACGTTGATGACCTGAAGACCGCCGAAGCCGTTGGCGGCGACGGTGGGCGCGGCGCCGTTCGCGATATTGTAGCCCATCAGCTGGAAGCCGGCTGTATTGACGAGGTTGCCGGTGTTGTCGGGCACGAACGCGCCGGCGCGGGTCAGGAAGTCGTTTCCGTTGGCGTCCTGCACCACGAAGAATCCGTTGCCCTGGACCGCAAGATCCGTCGTCGACGTCGTGAAGTGGTAGTTGCCGGCGTCGGAGATGGCATAGCGGACCGTGGTCTCGACCGCGCCCGAGTCGTAGTTGCCGGAGCCGCTCTTCAGGATCAGCGAGGAGAACTCCGTCGAAGCCCGCTTGTAGCCAGTCGTGTTGACGTTAGCGATGTTGTCCGAGACCGTCGACAGCTTGTTGGACTGCGCGTTCATTCCGGAAACGCCGGTGCGCATAACACCATACAGGCTCATGAAGTGGGCTCCTTTGGTAGGTTGCAGCTACAATGGGGGTTCTTGCTTGCGCGGGGCTGATGATTGGGAGCGATGCACAACTTGTCGTCGTCCCGTCAGTTGTCGCTTCAGCTCATAACATCAGGTTGCTTTGGGCTGACAGAACGAGCGCGCCTTGTCGGTCCACGCGCCGAAGCCGCTCGATACGAGATGAGCGACGATGTGACAGACGTAGCGCTTCTGCGCCGGCTGGTTATTGGGACCGGCATTGTAGCGCGCGACCGCCATGGTCCAGCTGCCCTCGCGCTGCTTCAGTTCCTTCAGGAAGCGCGCCGCATAGTCGACGTTTCTGGCGGGATCGAACATCGCACGTACCGAAACGAACTTATCACCGTGATAATAGTGGTTGATCTGCATGCAACCGAGGTCGATCAACTTGATCCCCTTGGCCCGCATCGCCTCGAAATTCGCCATTGCGTCGTCGATGCCCTTGGCGAACACGGTCTGGCCGTCGGCCCCGAGCGCGAAAGGATGCAGCGCGCCGCGCCGCCCGGTCTCGGTGAGGCCGACCGCATAGAGAATGCCGAGCGGAATTCCATGCTGCTGGGCCGCGCGCGCCATCTCGCGCTCGCACGGGCGCGCGTTGTCAGTCGCTGCTGCCACGGTGCCAGCGTTACAGATAAACAGGGCCGCGACGATTCTGCTGGCCCATGTCCTGGTCATGACGCGTCTCCTGATTGGACTCGCGCTCCTGCCGGGCCTGTCTGGCGCCGCCGTCGGACTGCCCCGACGACGTGCCGGCGCCGCCAAACGTGCCCTGCGACTGCGAGGAGGGTTGTTGCTGGCCCGAGAGCTGCGGCTGCGACTGGCCGGAGCCGCTCTGGAATCCGTCCATCGAGCCGTGCTGGACGGGCGCGACGTCGGCGACATAGCCCGCCGACTGCATGAGATCGCGGATCTGATCGCGCTGCTGGTCCAGCATCTGACTGGTGTCCTTGCGCTCGGCCGCAAGATGAACGGACACTTCAGTGCCGACGAGACGAAGGCGCACGGTGACGTTACCGAGCGCGGGCGGCTCGAGATTGATGGTCAGGATCTTGAGCGGCTGATCCGGGGCGTTGGTCTGGGACGCTGCGAGATCGGGTGCTGCGGCCGCGGCAGGGCTTGCGGTGTCGTTCAGCTCGGCGACGACCGCGTTGGCGACCTGTTGCGGGGCGTTGAACTGCGCCGGCGGCAGATGGGTCTCCTGCTGGATCACGATGACCTTGGTCGTCTCGGGCAGCGCGTCACGCCCCGAGGCCTTGGCAGCGCGCTCGACATTGGCCGTGACCGTCTCGAAGCCTGATGTCGCGGGCATTGCGTTCGATGGCTCACCGCCTTGCGTCGGTGTCGATTGCGGCGCGGTGATCGCTGGCGAAGCCGCTCCCTGCGAGCGCGCGGCG
>NZ_JALBHA010000318.1:0-7668 GCF_023006445.1 Bradyrhizobium sp. SHOUNA76 | reverse complement strand
GGCAGCGGAAGCTGCCGCGCGCGGCCTCGAACCGGCCGTGGGCGAGCCGCATCTCGGCCTTGCCTGCAACGTCGCGAACAAGCAGGCCTGCATCAGCGCGGTCGACGCGGTCATCGCCAAATTCGGCCAGATCGACATCCTCATCAACAACGCCGGCGTGACCCAGCCCGTCAAGCTTCTCGACATCAAGCCGGAAGATTGGGACCGCATCCAGGACGTCAATCTCAAGGGCATCCTGTTCCTGTCGCAAGCCGTGATCCCGCACATGCAGAAGCGCAGGAGCGGATCGATCGCCTGCATGTCCTCGGTCTCGGCCCAGCGCGGCGGTGGCATCTTTGGCGGGCCGCATTATTCGGCGGCGAAAGCCGGCGTGCTCGGGCTTGCCAAGGCGATGGCGCGCGAGTTCGGGCCCGACGGCATCCGCGTCAACTGCGTGACGCCGGGCCTGATCGGCACCGACATTACCGCCGGCAAGCTGACCGACGAGATGCGGACAAAAATCCTCGAGGGCATTCCGCTTGGCCGGCTTGGCGAGGCCACTGACGTCGCCGGCATCTACACCTTCCTCGCCTCCGACCTCTCGGCCTACGTCACCGGCGCCGTGATCGACGTCAACGGCGGCATGTTGATCCACTGAGCGGAGCAGGAGAGAGACGATGATGGCAACACCAACGCTCGCAAACGCGCCGACGCTCGCCCAGCGCGCCCGCAACATCCGCCGCAACGCCCTGCTGATGGGCGAGGTCCAGGGCCAGGGCTATATCGCCCAGGCGCTCGACATCGCCGACGTGCTGGCGGTAGCCTATTTTCACGCCATGCGTTTTCGCGCCGAAGATCCCGGCTGGGAAGATCGCGACCGCTTCCTGCTGTCGAACGGACATTATGCGATCGCGCTCTATGCAGCCTTGATCGAGGCCGGGATCATTCCCGAGGCCGAGCTGGAGAGCTACGGCTTCGACGACAGCCGCCTGCCGATGTCCGGCATGGCGTCCTATACGCCGGGCATGGAAATGTCGGGCGGCTCGCTCGGCCTCGGTCTCGGCATCGCCGTCGGCATGGCGCTCGGGCTGAAGCGCAAGCGGTCGGCCTCGCGCATCTTCACGCTGTTCTCCGATGGCGAGCTGGACGAGGGCTCCAAATGGGAAGCGATCATGTCGGCGGCTCACCACCAGCTCGACAATCTGATCGCGATCGTCGACGTCAACAATCAGCAGGCCGATGGTCCCTCCAAGCAGATGCTCGGCTTCGAGCCGCTGGTGGACAAGCTCGCGGCGTTTGGCTGGTTCGTGCAACGGGTCGACGGCAATGACCTCGACGCGGTGGTCGGCGCCTTCGATGCCGCGATGGCGCATTCCGAGCCGAAGCCCCGCATGATCGTCGCTGATACGTTGATGGGCAAGGGCGTTCCGTTCCTGGAGCAGCGCGAGAAGAACCACTTCATTCGCGTCGAGCCGCATGAATGGCAGCTCGCACTGTCGGCACTGGACGCGGGAGAGCAGCCATGAAGTCCGCCGCACCAACCACTTCGGCAAAGCCGCGGCTGACGACGTCGGCCATGATCGCCTCGATCGCGGCGGAAGGGCAGCGCACCAGGCCGGCGCCGTTCGGGCACGCGCTGGTCGAGCTCGCGCGCAGCCGTGAAGACGTCCTCGGCATGACCGCCGATCTCGGCAAATACACCGATCTGCACATCTTCGCGCAGGCCTTTCCCGATCGGTACTATCAGATGGGCATGGCCGAGCAGCTTCTGTTCGGCGCCGCCTCGGGTCTCGCCGCCGAAGGCTTCATGCCGTTCGCGACGACCTATGCGGTGTTCGCCTCACGCCGCGCCTATGACTTCATCCATCAAACCATCGCGGAGGAAGACCGCAACGTGAAGATCGCCTGCGCGCTGCCGGGCCTGACCTCGGGCTACGGGCCGAGTCATCAGGCCGCAGAAGACCTCGCGCTGTTCCGGGCGATGCCCAACATGACCGTGATTGATCCCTGCGACGCGCACGAGATCGAGCAGATCGTGCCTGCCATCGCCGCGCATCGCGGGCCCGTCTACATGCGCCTGTTGCGCGGCCAGGTGCCGCTGGTGCTCGACGAGTACAGTTATCGTTTCGAGCTCGGCAAGGCCGCGCTGCTGCGGGATGGTGCCGACGTCCTGATCATCTCCTCGGGCATCATGACCATGCGCGCGCTTGAGGCGGCCAAGGCGCTGTCGGACGATCGCGTCAATGCGGCTGTCCTGCACGTGCCCACGATCAAGCCGCTCGACACCGAGGCGATCCTGCGCGAAGCGGCCAAGCCGGGCCGCCTCGTCGTCGTCGCCGAAAACCACACCGTCATCGGCGGCCTCGGCGAAGCCGTCGCCGCGCTGCTGATGCGCGCGGGCGTCCATCCGGCGTTCCGGCAGATCGGGCTTCCCGATGAGTTCCTCGCCGCCGGCGCGCTGCCGACGCTGCACGACCGTTACGGCATCTCGACCGCGGAGGTGATGCGGCAGATCAAGGAGTGGCTGCGCTAGCGGCGCACGCAGCCAACCACATCCGATCAAACCGACAAGCTTCGCGGTAACGCTGCGGAGACCGAGAGCTGCTGTCCAATGCTGGCGCATCGAGAGCCAGCCAGCAGCAAAAGCTGGTGGCGAAAGCCGCAGCCAGATCAATCCAAGCTCAACAGGAGGAATCGATGACCCAGCGGAAGCCAATCACTCTCAGCCGGCGTAAGCTGCTCCTCGCAGGCGCCGCCTTGCCGCTATGCGGCATTCTCACACGCCCGGCCTCGGCGGCGGAGTTCACCTACAAGCTCGCGACGGGGCAGGACCCGACCCATCCGGTCAACACCCGCGCCAAGGAGGCGATCGACCGCATTCGCGAGGCGACGGGCGGCCGGCTCGAGATCAACCTGTTTCCGGCCAACCAGCTCGGTTCCGATACCGACCTCCTGACGCAGGTGCGCAACGGCGGCGTCGAGTTCTTCAACCTCTCATCCCTGATCCTCGCAACCCTGGTGCCGGCAGCAGGCATCGTGAACCTTGGCTTCCTGTTCACGAGTTATGATGCGGTCTGGAAAGCGATGGACGGCGAACTCGGCGCCTATATCCGCGCGCAGATCGCCAAGACGCCGATCATGGCGGTGTCGAGCCCCTGGGACAACGGCTTCCGCCACGTCACCTCGTCCGGCCGCGAGATCAGGACGCCGGAGGATCTGAAGAATTTCAAGCTGCGCGTGCCGGCCGCACCCAATCTGACGTCGCTGTTCCAGGCACTCGGCGCGGGACCTGCGCCGATCAATTTCAATGAAGTCTATTCCGCGCTCCAGACCAAGGTGGTCGACGGACAGGAGAACCCGCTGCCGATCATCGCGACCGCCCGTCTCTACGAGGTGCAGAAGACCTGTTCCCTGACCGGGCATGTCTGGGACAATTACTGGATCCTCGGCAACAAGCGCGCCTTCGAGAAATTGCCGAAGGACGTGCAGCAGATCGTGACGCGGGAATTCGACCGTTCGGCCAAGGACGAGCGCGCCGACATCGCCAAGCTCAGCGACTCGCTGCGCGCGGACCTCTCCGCCAAGGGTATGCAGTTCATCGAGGTCGACCGCGGCGCGTTTCGGCAGGCACTCGCCAAGACGAGCTTCTACGGCGACTGGAAAGGCAAGTTCGGCGAGGAGGCCTGGGCGCAACTCGAGAAAGCGGCGGGCAAGCTGTCATGACCGCCCTCAGCCATACGCCCGGCATCGACGGCGGTGCCGCTGTCACGGCACCTCAATCTGGTGTGCGCCTTTGGGCCGTCACGGCTAACAAGGCGCTCGGTCATGCGGTTGCGATCCCGGCCGCGCTCCTGGTGCTGGCCGAGATCGTCGTTCTGTCGGCCGGCATCGTCGGCCGATACGTCTTTCATGCCCCGATCATCTGGGCCGACGAATTGGCCGGAATCCTGTTCCTGTGGCTCGCCATGCTGGGATCCGTGATCGCCTTCCAGCGCGGCGAGCACATGCGGATGACGGCCATCATCGGCATGCTGCGCGCCGACGCGCGTGCATTTCTGGACGTGGTCGCCGCCGCGGCATCCTTGGCGTTCCTGCTGCTGGTGATTCACCCCGCTTACGAGTTCGCGGCCGACGAGGTCTTCGTCAGGACGCCGGCGCTCGAGATCGTTAATAGTTGGCGCGCCGCTGCGTTGCCGGTCGGCATCGGCCTGATGCTGGTCGCCGCGGTGCTGCGCCTCGTCCGCATCTCGGGCTTACGGAGCCTGCTCGGGGCCGCAGCACTCGTCGCCGGCCTCATCGCCGTGCTCGTGCTTGCTGCGCCGCTGCTGAAGCCACTTGGCAACCTGAACCTGCTCATCTTCTTCGTGGTCATCGTCGGCGCCATGGTGCTGGCGGCGGTGCCGATCGCCTTCGCCTTCGGCCTTGCGACCGTCGGCTACCTCTCGCTCACGACGAGCACGCCCGATGTCGTCATCATCGGACGAATGGACGAAGGCATGAGCCATCTGATCCTGCTGGCCGTGCCTCTGTTCGTGTTCCTCGGTCTGCTGATCGAAATGACCGGCATGGCGCGTGCCATGGTGAGTTTCCTCGCCAGCCTGCTCGGCCACGTACGCGGCGGTCTGCACTATGTGCTGGTTGGCGCGATGTACCTGGTGTCGGGCATTTCCGGCTCGAAGGCGGCCGACATGGCGGCGGTGGCGCCCGTACTATTTCCCGAGATGACCAAGCGTGGCGCCAAGCCCGGCGATCTCGTCGCGCTTCTTGCGGCAACCGGCGCCCAGACCGAGACCATCCCGCCGTCCCTCGTGCTGATCACGATCGGTTCGGTCACCGGCGTATCGATCGCTGCGCTGTTCACCGGCGGCCTGCTGCCGGGCATCGTGCTGGCGATCGGTCTCTGCTCCGTCGTCTGGTGGCGATACCGCGGCGAGGACCTGTCGCATGTGAGGCGCGCGACGGGGAGGGAGATCGGCCGCGCCTTCGTCATTGCGATTCCGGCGATGGCGCTGCCGTTCGTGATCCGCGCGGCGGTGGTCGAGGGTGTCGCGACCGCGACCGAAGTGTCGACCATCGGCATTGTCTATTCGGTTCTCACCGGGCTCCTGATCTACCGCCAGTTCTCCTGGCGCCGGCTCTATCCGATGCTGGTGGAGACCGCGTCGCTCTCCGGCGCGATCCTGCTGATCATCGGTGCCGCGACCGGCATGGCGTGGGCTCTCACACAATCGGGCTTCTCGGCCTCGCTCGCAAAATTCATGACCACGCTGCCGGGCGGAACGCCGGTCTTCCTCGGCGTGACGATCCTTGCCTTCGTCATTCTCGGCAGCGTGCTCGAAGGCATTCCGGCGATCGTTCTGTTTGGACCGCTGCTGTTTCCGATCGCGCGCCAGGTCGGCGTGCACGAGGTGCACTACGCAATGGTCGTCGTTCTCGCGATGGGCATCGGACTGTTCGCTCCGCCGTTCGGGGTCGGCTATTATGCGGCCTGCGCCATCAGCCGCATCAGTCCCGACGAAGGCATCAAGCCGATCGTCGGCTATATCGTGGCCTTGCTGATCGGCACGCTCGTGGTTGCCGCGGTCCCGTGGATTTCGACCGGATTTCTGTGACGCGGCGCGACGGTCGCAAGTGATCGTCGATGTAGCCGGGTCAGAGGGACTGGGTCGACGCAGTTCCGTGGTGCGATCGTAGGAGGCGGTGCTTGACCATTCGCGCGATCGCTGCCGGAGCTTGCTCGGGGATGGCAAAGCAGGAGCTCGCGTTGATCTCGCACAGAACGTATGTGTCGGCGCCGGCCTCATTGCGGGGCCCGTAGAGGAAGTCTGCGTCCCAGATGACGGGGAGCGAGAATTCATCGATCTCGAGCGTCTCCATCATCTGCGGTACCCATTCGTCCTCCATCGACCTTCGCAACGCCTGGAAGGGCGGGGCATCGGGGCCGTGCATGATCCGCGGCCCCGGTTGCGCCCCGGGTGCCTCAGGCCCTTCCAGCGGCGGCGGGATCAAGGCCTTGATCAATTGATGTCCGAAGCCCGCAACTTTGGACCCGCTCATGTAGCAGCGGATCATTCCGTCCGGCAGGCGAGGTTGGAACGCCTGGTCGATAATGCAGCCGCCCCAGCCGAAATAGGGCTCGCATCGCGCGATGAAAGCATCGAGCGGCATGTCCTCGGGCAGGCTGCCGCGTTGCGCATGCAGCACGCGAACCGTGGCGTCCGCGATAGGAAGCGCTTCGACTTTCCAGACGCCCTGGCCACCATTGCCGCGATTTTGCTTGAGCACGCGCGGGCCGCTTGCCCGGAGGCGCGATGGAAGTTCGGCGCGGAGCGCCGCCGCGCTGTCATAGCGATGCGTGTCGGCACCCCAGCCCAGGTGACGCGTTCGGTAGAGCACCTCCTTGACGCCCATCTTCAGGATGATGTCGGGATGCGCGCTCACCCATGGTCCCCGGGCCGCAACGTCGCGAAGCAGGGGATCGAGTTCGGCGCGTGTCTTGCCCTGGTGGATCGGATCGACCCAGACCAGCACGCCATCGACCGCGAGCAATTGTTCGAGGACAGCGCCTGAGAAGGTCTCGTCGTAGATCACCGGCCGGGCTTCGATGCCGGCTGCGGCGAGCGCTTCGAAGACGCGGACGAACCGGCTGTTTTGCGGCGTCGCGTCCGCCCGTGCACCGGCGTCCCCGCGTGAGAGGATGGCAACGGTCGGGTGGGAAGAGGAGTGTCGTTCGGTGTCCATGCGCAAGCTCCACGAATGGCGTGCTGCGCAGATCTTGGACCGAGGTCTCACGGGGAGTCTGCTTCGTCCCCACGCAGGCAATCTACGCGAGGCGGCCGCGACATTTCAAGAGCGCGGCCGACGGTTGGTTGAACTCTTCGTGACGCATCTCGGCCAAGCGCGTTGACAGCCCGGACGTCCGGGTCTCTATTCGATCGTGCCGGGGACATGCGATCTCCCCGTGAGGCGACATGCTCAAGAATCGCGTCCTGTTCACCAAGGGCGCCGCATGTCATTTCATCTCCCGTCCATCCCACAAATTGCTCCACCCGTCGGAACGCCCACGCGCGGCGGATGTGCGGCTCGATCCCGCGGCGGCGTCTACCAGTTCAATGTGAAGCGGCGCGACCTGATCATGCAAGAGGGTATGCCGTTGACCCCGGCCGCTGCCATGGGCGTCGCGATCGGCATCAACTTCCAGCCAAGCGGAGGAGGCAGGGCAGCCATCACCGGCGACTTCGTGCTGACCAGCGACGAGGTGAACCGGTCATCTTGGCGCTGCGGACGCGCGGCATCGAGGTGACGGCGCTGCACAGCCACATGCTGGATGAACAACCGCGGCCGTTCTTCATGCACTTCTGGGCCAACGATGACGCGATCAAGCTCGCCGAAGGTTTGCGTTCCGCGCTCGACAAGACGGCTAGCACGAAAGGCTGATGGACGATAGTTTCCCATTTCGTCGAGGACAGGACTGTGCAGCTGCTTTGCCCGACGTGTCAAAGGAAGTCGGGATCGAACCAACTTTGCCGGGAATCTTCACAAATGAAACAGAATTGCTTTCAGTAGCTTGGCTACTGTGCATGGGGTTGTTTTCGCGCTTTTCGTTTTGAACCTACGGAAACAGACGCATCACCGCCGGCCGCGCGGTGCCTCGGCCTTGGCGGGCTGCTCGGTCTGCGGGCCGCAGCT
>NZ_JALBHA010000317.1:0-7711 GCF_023006445.1 Bradyrhizobium sp. SHOUNA76 | reverse complement strand
TGTCGCCAGTGCCGCTGCCGCCGCCATCACGATCGGCGCTTCCGATCCGCCGAGCACGCGCATCGATGCCGAACGCCGCGCGTTGCCGCATGTCGTGCGGGCGTCCCCGCACTACTACAACACGGAAGCCGAGGTCGACCGCCTGATCGACCACATCGCGGGATTGGCGCGGCGGTCGTAGCGCGCGCTCAGGTGCAGCGCGCGCTCAAGCCGGACGCGCTGAGCCTTGCCATGACTTCGTCGAGATGCGCGCTGTCGCGGGTCTCGATGACGAGCTGCAGCAGCGTCGCCTTGGCTGGCAGATCGGAGAACGTCCGCTGGTGCGAGACCTCGATGATGTTGGCGCCGGCTTCGGCCAGCAGCGCCGCAACGGCGGCCAGCTGCCCGGGGCGATCAGGAATATCGAGCGAGAGCTGCGTCAGCCGCCCCTCGCGCGCCAGCTCGCGCGTGAGGACCGAGGCGATCAGCCGCGTGTCGATATTGCCGCCGCTCAGTACCAAGCCGACCTTCTGGCCGGCAAAGCGGGAGGGATCGGACATCAGCGCGGCGAGGCCTGCGGCGCCGGCGCCCTCGACCACCGTCTTCTCGATCGAGATCAGGGTCGCAACGGCGCGCTCGAGCTCGGCTTCGTTCACCAGCGCAATGTCGTCGACGAGGCGGCGGACGATTTCGGTGGTGAGCTTGCCGGGCGATTTCACCGCGATGCCTTCGGCGAGCGTATCGCCGCGCGCCGGCAGATTGCCGTCATGGATGGCGTTGTACATCGAGGGATAGAGCCAGGCCTCGACGCCCAGGATTCGCAGTGACGGCTTGATCGATTTCGCGGCAATGCCGATGCCGCTGATCAGGCCGCCGCCGCCGATCGGGACGACCAGCGTATCGAGCTCCGGCACGGCTCTCATCATCTCCAGCCCGACGGTGCCCTGCCCCGCGATCACGAGCGGATCGTCGTAGGGGTGGACGAAGATCATGCCGCGGGCTTCGCCGTGGTGACGTGCGAAGACGGCCGCCTCCTCCAGCGTCGCGCCCGTGACGACCACTTCCGCGCCGTGATGCCTTGTGTTCTCGATCTTCACCATCGGCGTGCCGATCGGCATGACGATGGTGGCGGGAATGCCGAGCCGCTTGGCGTGATAGGCAACACCCTGCGCGTGGTTTCCGGCCGACATGGCGATGACGCCGCGCGCACGTTCCTCCGGCGTCAGCGCGGTGAGGCGGTTGAGCGCGCCGCGCTCCTTGAAGGAGGAGGTGAACTGAAGGTTCTCGAATTTGAGCCAGATCTCGCAGCCGCAGATGTTGCTCAGCGTGCGGCTGTAGCTGCAGGGCGTCTCGACGACGGCACCCCGGATGGTGTCGGCGGCGGCATGAATGTCGCTTGGCGCGACCGGAAAACCGCTCAGGTCAGGCGACGTGCTTTGGGACAACTCAGCCATGGGACAGCATAGAGCATCCGGCGGTTCGAGGCGATATGCCAGCCGCTATTTGGTAAATTCCCGGGAACGTGAAACCCGCCACAGCGTCCAGAGCGTGCGCAGCCGCGACGTCGGCTGCGGCGCGAAAGGATTGCGGCCGGGGTGCGACAGGCGCTTGAGATCGGCCTTGACCTGGCTCAGCGGCAGAAACGCCGGACGCACCGCGACCGGCACTTGCGCCAGCAGCGACAACGCCGTGGTCAAATGCTGCTGCGCCTCGCCCACGAGCTGGTCCAGCACGGCGCGGAGGTTCGGCGTGTCCTTGCCGGCAAAGACGTCCTCCATCTGGCAGCCATGGCTCGCCAGCACCTGCTCCGGCAGGAACAGCTGACGGTGCGATGCATCGCGTGGCAGGTTCGTCATGACCTGCACGATGCCCTGCGCCAGTCCCGCATGACGGGCGAGATGCTCGACCGCCTCCGATGGCGGCCCCAGAACCTGCGCAGCCAGACCGAACAACGCCGAACAGGTCGCGGCCAGATAGCCCTCCAGCGCCGTCAGCGTCGGCATCGGGTCGTTGTAGAGGTCGAACTGGTGCTCGTCGATGAGCAGCGACAGCGGCTCGACCGGCAGGTCGAAATCACGGATCGCACGCAGCAATTCCGCCGCGACCGGATTGCCTTCGGCGCTGCCGTGGACCAGGCCCGAAAACAGGTCGGTCCACCATTGAAAGCGGATTTCGCCGGGCAAGGGTTGGCTCACCTGGTCGCGGACGCGGACAATCTCGACATTGAAGGCGTAGAGCGCCAGCAATGCGCGGCGCTCGGCGGCGGGCGCGAACAGGGTTGCGGCATAGCGCGGAAAGTCGTGGCTGCGCACGAGATCGGCGCAGAAGGTGACGGAATCGGGCGGCGGAGCGGCGCTGCTCATGTGCTGTTCATGGCACCGCGATCAGCGCGGCGGCGACCCGCCGCCGTTCGCCGATCATGATGTTGTAGGTGCGCACGGCGGGACCGGTCTGCATCGTGTCCAGCACCACCCTCACCGCTTTGAGCGCCTGCCTCAGCGCCGGCGGCGGCAGCCAGACGCCGGTTCCGGTGCCGATCAGGAGCGTGTCGATGCTGTTGGCGGCCGTGAAGACCCGATCCAGCGAATAGCGGTCGATCTTCGCGGGATCCGTCACGTCCCAGGCCCAGATCGCGTCCGGCAGGCAGAGCAGCGAGCCCCGATGCGACATGCCGGCGAAGGCGAAGCCGCCCTTGCCATAGGCCTCGATCGGCGCCGAGCGCGGGAAATGGGGAGCGTTGGGATCGCCGGCCATGAGCTTCGTCCGAATGGGCTTACTGCCCTCGCAAACGCCTGCGAGGGCATGCGGTTCGGATCACGCCTTGCTTTTCTTCGCCGGCGCAGCCGTATCGGGCGCATCCTCGCGATGCTCGCCGACGCCGAGATAGATCAGGATCGGGGCAGCGATGAAGATCGAGGTGTAGGTGCCGACCAGCACCACGCCGAACATCATCACCGCGGTGAAGCTGTGGATTGCATGACCGCCGAACAGGAGCAGCGCGAGCAGCGCCAGCGTCACCGTGAAGTGGGTGATGATCGAGCGCGACAGCGTCGAGTTGATGGACTCGTTGAGCAGCTGCGGCATCGGCATCTTCTTGTAGCGACGCAGCATTTCACGGATGCGGTCGTAGATGACGACGGTGTCGTTGAGCGAGTAGCCGAGAATCGTCAGAAGCGCCGCGATGCTGGTCAGGTCGAAATCGACCTGACTGATCGACATGAAGCCGATCGTCAGCACGATATCGTGCACGTTGGCGATCATGGCCCCCAGCGCGAACTGCCATTCGAACCGGAACCAGAGATAGATCAGGATCGCCACGATCGCGAGCATCAGGCCGAGCATGCCGTAGGCCAGGAGCTCGCCGGCGACGCGCGGGCCGAGCACCTCGACACGGCGGTACTCGATGGAATCGCCGAGCGCGGTGCGCACCTTCTGCACGGCATCCTGCTGCGCCTTGTCGCCGCCGGGCTGTTCGGCGACGCGGATCAAGACGTTCTCGGGGCCGCCAAACTGCTGCAGCTGGATTTCGCCGAGACGCAAGCCATCCAGCGTCGTGCGCATTGCCGAGATGTCGGCGGCGCCGGACTTGGCCCGCACCTCCAGCAGGGTGCCGCCCTTGAAGTCGATACCGAGGTTCAGTCCGTGGGTGAAGAACAGCGTGATGGCGACGATCGACAGCGCCGCCGAGATCGGGAAGCTGATGCGGCGGAAGCGGGTGAAATCAAAATGCGTGTCGTCCGGGACGATGCGCAACGACGGCAGCCAGCCCATGGCCGCGACCACGGTGAGGATGGCAATGAGGATGCCGAGCCCGATGAGAACGGTGTGAATCACGATCAGGCTCCTAGATCGGCACGCTCTGCGGCCGCTTCCACCGCACCCACCAGGCGACGATCAGCCGGGTCATGGTGAAGGCGGTGAACACCGTGGTGATGATGCCGATGCCGAGCGTCACGGCAAAGCCGCGCACCGGACCGGTGCCGATGTAGAACAGCACCGCGGCGGCAATGAAGGTGGTGATGTTGGAATCGAGGATAGTCGCGAGCGCCCGCTTGAAACCGGCGTCGATCGCCGAGATCGCGTTGCGGCCGCCGCGCAGCTCCTCACGAATACGCTCGTAGATCAGCACGTTGGAGTCCACCGCGATGCCGACGGTGAGCACGATGCCGGCGATGCCGGGCAGCGTCAGCGTGGCGTTGAGCAGCGACAACAGGCCGAAGATCATGGCGACGTTGATGGCCACCGCGATGTTGGCGAACACCCCGAACAGCCGGTAGGTCAGCAGCATGAAGATGATGACCAGGATCGAGCCGACGTAAGCCGCCAGTTCACCCTTCTCGATCGAATCCTGGCCGAGGCCCGGACCGACGGTGCGCTCCTCGACCACGGTCAGCGGCGCCGGCAGCGCGCCTGCGCGCAGCAGAATCGCGAGGTCGTTCGCCGACTGCACCGTGAAACTGCCGGAGATCTGGCCCTGCCCGCCAGTGATCGGCTCGCGAATGACGGGCGCCGAGATCACCTTGCCGTCGAGGATGATCGCGAAGGGCACCCCGACATTCTCCTGCGTGGCCTGCGCGAACTTGCGCGCGCCAGAGGTATTGAACTTAAAGCTGACGACCGGCTCATTGGTACGCTGGTCGAAGGTCGCCTGGGCATCGGTCAGATCGCCACCCGCAACCAGCACCTGCTTCTTGACCACGTAGCCGGTCGGCGGCGGCGTGGCGGCCGGCAGGAACTCGGCTTCCGGCGGCAACCCGCCCTGCTGCGCCTGGTCCGGCGGGACCGAGGGATCGACCATGCGGAATTCCATCTTCGCGGTCTTGCCCAGCAACTCCTTTAGACGCGTCGGGTCCTGAAGGCCGGGGACCTGCACCAGGATACGGTCATTGCCTTGGCGCTGGATCACGGGTTCGACGGTGCCGAGCTCGTTGACACGCTTCTCGACGATCTGGATCGATTGCTCGATCGTCTTGCGCATGCGGTCGAGCATCGCAGCCTGCGGGATACTCAGGCGGATCACGCCGCCGGCCTCGCTCACCTCGAGGTCGCGCTGACCGCTGGATCCCATCAGGCCGCCCAGCGGCTGGGATAATTCGCGCAGCTTTGCGAGCGCAGCCTGAACGTCGGATTCCTTGGTGATGCGCACCTCGGCCGCGTCGTTGCGCACGGTCACGCCACCCGTGAAGCCGATCTTGGCATCACGCAGGGTGCGGCGAACGTCGTCGCGAATCTGATCGAGCCGCTCCTTCTTCACGTAGTTGGAATCGACCTCGAGCAGCAAATAGGAGCCGCCCTGGAGGTCGAGGCCGAGCACGAGCCGGCGCTGCGCCCAGGCAGGCCAGGTCTTGACCTGGGCCTCGGGGAAAAAGTTCGGGACCGCGCAGAGGCACACGATCAGCGCCGTCAGGATAATCCCGAGCGCCTTCCACCGCGTGAAATACAACATCGACTGGACCTGTCAGATCAGGAGACTTGAGATGCTCGCGGAAGCGCTCACTTCGACGCGGCGTCGTCCTTGGCGGCTTCCTTCGCGCTTTCCTTGGCCGGCTCGCCCTTGGCGCGCACGCCGGAGATCATCTGGCGCATCTGCCGCACCCGCACGCCGTCGGAAATCTCGAACTCGATCTGGTCGTCGTCGACGACCTTGGTGACCTTGCCGACGAGGCCGCCCGAGGTCACGACGGTGTCGCCGCGGCGGATGTTCTTCACGAGGTCGGCGTGGTCGCGGACTTTCTTCTGCTGCGGGCGCAGAATCAGGAAGTACATGATCACGAAGATCAGGGCGAACGGCAGCAGCGACATCAACATGCTGTTGGTGTCGCCGGCGCCCGCAGCCTGGGCATACGCAGGAGTAATCAGCATTCGGACGATCCTCGTGAGAACGGGAGAAAGCCGGTCAGGCCCTCAAAGGCGACCGGTTCGGTCAAATTCGCGCGGACTATAGCGGCCATTGCCCCAATTGCAACGCTGCCAGACCGCCCTTTTGGCCACCTTGCGGCGCGCCCTCAGGCCCGATAAAGGCTGCGTTCTCAGGAACTTCGGACATGCCCAAAAAATCAAGCAAAAGCCCGGCCGGCAAAGGCCCCCGCACCGCTGCCAGGAAGCCTGCCCGCGTCGCGGCAAAACGCCCCACGACGGCCTCCAAGGCCACTTCTCAGCCAGCCCCAGACCTCTCCCAGGAACGCATCGTCCGCGCGCTGGAGACCATTGCGGCGCACCTTTCCGCCCAGGGCAAGCCGGTCGTCGAGCGCGAGTCGTTCAAGCGGGCGGATGCCTATGTCTGGCACCCCGACGGCCGCCTGTCGGCCGTGCCGCGGGTCAGCCGCGTCGAGCTGTTCCTGCTCAAGGGCGTCGACCGGATGCGCGACATCCTGATGGAGAACACCGAGCGGTTCGCGGGTGGCCTGCCCGCCAACAACGCCCTGCTCTGGGGCGCACGCGGCATGGGCAAATCGTCGCTGGTGAAGGCCGCGCATGCCAGCATCAACGCGGAGCGCAAACCGGCCGAGAAGCTGAAGTTGATCGAGATCCATCGCGAGGACATCGAGAGCCTGCCCGCGTTGATGGAGCAGCTTCGGGCCTCTTCCTTCCGCTTCATCGTGTTCTGCGACGACCTCTCCTTCGACGGCAACGACGCCTCGTACAAGTCGCTGAAGGCGGTGCTCGAAGGTGGCATCGAGGGCCGGCCCGAGAACGTCATCCTTTACGCCACCTCGAACCGCCGCCATCTGCTCGCGCGCGAGATGATCGAGAACGAGCGCTCCACTGCGATCAATCCCGGCGAAGCCGTCGAGGAGAAGGTCTCGCTGTCGGATCGGTTCGGTCTCTGGCTCGGCTTCCACCGCTGCAGCCAGGACGAATATCTCGCCATGGTGCGCGGCTATTGCAGCCATTTCGGCATTGAGGTCGACGACGAGGCGCTGGAGCGCGAGGCGCTGGAATGGTCGACCACCCGCGGCTCTCGCTCAGGCCGCGTCGCCTGGCAGTTCGTACAGGAGCTGGCGGGTCGGCTGGGCGTGAAGCTGACGGCGATGTAGCGGGAGCTCCAGCCGAAGCTACGGCCCAGCCCACAACTGTCATTCCCCGCCTCGTGCGCAATTGCGCACTGGAGCGGGGAATCCAGTACCCCGCGGCTTATCGGCTCAACAATGATTGTCTCTGGAGTACTGGATCGTCCGCCTTCGCGGACGATGACAGCGTACTTGTGGTAACGGCGCGGCCCGTCTCTATAGGCCGCGTCAGCCTCACGCCCCGTTCAGGAATTGAAGCGGGTCAACCGGACTCGATCCCTTACGGATCTCGAAGTGGAGCTGCGGCGACGCCACCTCCCCGGATTGACCCGACTTGGCAATGACCTGACCGCGCTTGATGGGATCGCCGCGCTTCACCAGCAGCTCACTCGCATGGGCATATGCGGTGACGTAGCCGTTGGAATGCCGAACCAGGACCAGATTGCCGTAACCTTTCAGCTCGTTGCCGGAATAGGCGACGACACCATCTTCTGCCGCCTTGACCGGCGTCCCCTCGGGCACCGCGAGATTGATGCCGTCATTGGACTTGCCGTTGGTCTTGGCGCCGTAGCTCGTGACCACCTTGCCGCGCACCGGCCAGCGGAAGGTCGGCAGTGCGCTGGTGGTCTCCGCAGCCTTCGCCGGCGTCTCGGCGGGCTTCTCTTCGACGTTCGCCGTGGCCTGGGCCAGGCGCGCGCTCTGCACCGGAGCGGCAACGGCCG
>NZ_JALBHA010000316.1:0-7740 GCF_023006445.1 Bradyrhizobium sp. SHOUNA76 | reverse complement strand
AATCGGCGTGCCCGTGGTCGAGCCGGCGCAGCAGGCGGTCGCCGCCGCCGTCGGCGCGGTCGTGTTGAGACAATGAGAGCAGACGATGCATTATGATCTCCTGATCCGGAACGGCACCTGCGTCACGCCCTGGGGCGAGGAGACATCAAACGTCGGTATTGCCGGTGGCCTGATCGCGACACTGTCGGCGACATCGGCCGACACCGCCGATCACGTGATCGATGCTCGCGGCCTTCACGTGCTGCCCGGCCTGATCGACAGCCACGTCCATCTGCGTGACCCCGGCGATGCCAAGGTGGAGACGCTCGGCACGGGCACGCGCGGCGCCGTGCTCGGCGGCATCGCCACGCTGTTCGACATGCCCAACACCAACCCGCCGATCATCGATCAGGAGCGGCTCGACTGGAAGCGAGGCTATGCCGAAGAGCACAGCTGGTGCGACATCGGCCTCTACATCGCCGGCGCCAAGACCAATATCGGCGAGCTTGCGCATCTCGAAAGCGAAGCTGGCGTTTGCGCCATCAAAGTGTTCGCGGGATCTTCGACCGCTTCACTGCTTGTGGAAGACGATGAGCATCTCGAAAAGCTCATGCGCGCGGGCCGCCGCCGCATCGCCTTCCACAGCGAGGACGAGTATCGCCTGCAGGCGCGCAAGCCGATGTTCTCGCGCGGCATGCCGCATCGATCGCATATGGAGTGGCGTGACGAGGAGTGCGCCTTTCTCGGCACCCGCCGCCTGATGGCGCTGGCGCGCAAGACCGGCCGTCCGGCGCACATCCTCCACGTCTCGACCGCGGAAGAGCTCGGCTATTTGCGCGAACATCGCGACATCGCGACTGTCGAGGTGCTCGTCAATCATCTGACGCAGGTCGCGCCGGACTGTTACGACACGCTCAAGGGTTTTGGCGTGATGAATCCACCGATCCGGGGCGAGCGCCACCGCGAGGCGAGCTGGGCCGCGTTGCGCGACGGCATCGTTGACACCATCGGCTCGGATCACGCGCCGCATTCGCGCGCCGCCAAGGAATTGCCTTGGCCCGATTGTCCCGCGGGGCTGACCGGCGTGCAGACGCTCGTTCCTGTGATGCTCGATCACGTCAATGCCGGCCGGCTGTCGCTAGCGCGACTCGTCGACCTCATGGCAGCGGGTCCCGCGCGCGTCTACGGCCTTGTCGGCAAGGGACGGCTCGCCGCCGGTTACGATGCCGATTTCACGCTGGTCGACATGAAGGCGAAGCGGACCATCGAGGAGTCCTGGATCGTTTCGCCCTGCGGCTGGACGCCGTTTGCCGGCAAGCCAATCACCGGCTGGCCGCTCGCCACCATCGTGCGCGGCCACATCGTCATGCGCAACGACGAGGTGCTGGGCGCGCCGATCGGCCGCCTCGCCCGCTTTGCGTCCTAGGAGGCTTGTTTCGATGCCTGTGTCCCGTCGCTCACTGCTCAAGGCCGCAGCCGCCGTGCCGGCGCTGTCGCTGCCGGGGATCGTGCGTGCCGAAACGCAGACCACGCTGCGCTTCATTCCAGTGATCGATCTTGCCTTCGTCGATCCAATATATTCGACAGCGCAAGTGTCGCGAAACCACGGCTTCATGGTTTACGACACGCTCTATGGCATCAGCTCCTCGCTTCAGGTCTCGCCGCAGATGCTGTCGGGCCATGTCGTCTCGAGCGACGACCGGCAGTGGGATCTCACCTTGCGGGATGGCCTGTTCTGGCACGACGGAGAAAAGGTCCTGGCACGCGATTGCGTCGCGAGCATCCGCCGCTGGGCGGCGCGAGACGGGTTTGGCGGCGAGCTCATGGAAGCGACTGACGAGCTGTCGGCGGCTGACGACCGCACCATCCGCTTCCGCCTCAAGCGGCCGTTTCCGCTCCTGCCGCAGGCGCTCGGCAAGGCCGCGATCAACGCCTGCTTCATGATGCCGGAGCGGCTGGCGAGCCAGGATCCGTTCAAGCCGCTGACCGAAGTCATCGGCAGCGGACCGTTCCGCTACCTCGCCGACGAGCGCGTGCAGGGCGCGCGCAATGCCTACGCAAAGTTCGACCGCTATCAGCCACGCGCCGAAGGCAAGCCGGACTGGACCGCCGGCCCCAAGATCGTGCATTTCGACCGCGTGGTCTGGACCACCACGCCGGATGCCGGCACCGGCGTTGCCGCGCTCCAGACCGGCGAGCAGGACTGGCAGGAAACCACGCCGCACGATCTATTGCCGGTGCTGCGAGCGGCCGAGGATGTCGAGACGCGGATCCTCGATCCCAGAGGCTACACTTGCATGCTGCGCCTCAATCATCTGCAGCCGCCGTTCGACAATCCCGCCGTCCGCCGGGCGCTGCTCGGCGCGATCGACCAGTCCTCTTTCATGACGGCCGTGGCAGGCACCGCTCCCGCCCACCAATACTCGCCGATCGGCTTCTTTGCGCCGGATACGCCGATGGCAAGCGATGTCGGGCTCGACGTCTTCCGCAGGCCCCGCGATTACGCCAAGGTTAAGGCAGACCTGGCGGCTGCCGGCTACAATGGCGAGAAGATCGTGCTGCTCGTCCCGACCAATTCGCTGGCCCAGAAACCGTTGGGCGAGATTGCGGTCGACAGCTTGCGAAAGGCCGGGATGAACGTCGAGTATGCCGGCCTCGATTTCGCCGTCGTGCTGCAACGGCAGCTCAAGAAGGAGCCGATCGGGCAGGGCGGCTGGAGCGCGGCGGTCGCCAATTGGCAAGGCATCGACTGGCTCAATCCCGCTGGCAATACCAACCTGCGCGGTGAGGGCAAGGTGGCCGGCTGGTACAAGAGCGACAAGATGGCGGCGTTGCGCAGCCAATGGCTGGCAGCCTCCGATCTCGCCGAGCAGCAGCGAATCTGCCGTGAGATCCAGGCGCTGGCTTTCGAGGAGATTCCCTATATTCCGATCGGCCAGTACAAGCAGCCGACCGCCTACCGCAAGAGCATTACCGGCATTCTCGACGGCACCGCCGTCTTCTGGAACGTACGCCCCGCATGAGCACGATCGCGATCTTCGGCAGCTATGTGCTGTCACACAAGGACGGCGTGCAGCATGTCCTGCGCGATCATTGGGTGTTGATCGAAGACAGGAAGATCGCCGCGGTTACGCGCGATCGTCCCGCCGCGGAGCAGATTTATGACAAACCCGGCCGCTTGATGTTGCCGGGCCTAATGAACCTGCACAATCACTGCTTTAGCGAGGCAGTAGCGCGCAGCCACACCGAGGATGGCAACGGGCGCCGCAACAATCAGAGCATTGTGTACACGGTGCTTCTGCCGCTGACGAAGCGTGGCGCTGACCTGTTGACGAGGGAGGAGCGGCTTTCGGTGGCGCGCCTCGGCATCCTCCAGCTCCTGAAGGGTGGCGCAACTACGGTGATGGAGCCGTTCCGCAACACGATTCCGGAAATGTTCGACGCGGCGGAAGAGATGGGTATCCGCTTCTACGGGGCGCCCTATCTGTTCTCAACCTCCGACGCCAAGGCCGGTGCGGACGGCGTGGTCCGCTATGCCGGCGACGACGGCGCAGCCGATATGGCGACCTGGGACGCGCTGTATCAGCGCTGGAACGGTTGTGGCGATGGGCGCATCAGTCTCGCCATGAGCCCGCATGCGACCGACACCTGCGGTCCGGATCTCTTGAAAGCCTGTGCGGAGCGTGCGCGCGAACTCGGTGTTCCCATCACGACGCATCTGGCGCAGAGCCGCGCCGAGGTCGAGACCATTGGCAAGCGCTATGGGGGGCGCACGCCGGCGCAATATCTCGACTGGCTTGGTCTCCTGGCGCCGGACTTGTTGGCGGCGCACTGCATCGCGTCGACCGATGACGATCTGAAATTGATGGCGGCGCGCGGGGCCACTGTGCTGAATTGCCCGCGCGTGTTTGCGCGCGCCGGCGTCACGGCCGCGTTCAGCCGCTTTGCCGAGCATGGCGTGCGGACCGTCGTCGGCACCGACGGCTACAACATGGATTTGCTCGGCGAGCTCAACGCAGCCTCACTGATCTCCAAGATCGTGTCGCAGCGCGCTGATGTTGCCAACTCGCCTGAACTGATTGAGTCGATCACCGCAACCGCGGCCGACGTCATCAAGCGGCCGGATCTCGGCAGAATTGCGCCGGGTGCGACCGCCGATCTCACGGTCGTCGATCTCACCCATCCGCATTTGCAGCCGCTCTTCGATGTCAGGCGCGCACTGGTTGCGCTGGCCAACCGCGCCAACATCGATATGGTCATGGTCGATGGCTGCGTGCTCATCGACGCCGGTCGCTACGTTCGTGGCGATGAGGCCGCGATAACATCGGCAGGGACGGCTGCGATCGGCAAGATCTGGGATCTTCCCGAGGCCCAGGCGGCTTTTGGCGGCTGATGTGGATGGCCGGCGCAGCAACTGATGATGATCGTGCCGCGCGGCTCCAGCATCGAGGAACCTTGCACCCGGCATAGCGGTGACCCAACGGGAGCAAGCGTTGTGAATAGGCGCCTCGGGCGATCAGGTGCACTCGGTCAGGACGACGTCACGATATATTCGAAAATTCCGCTGCTTGCAGCGCCGGCCTCATTGGCTGTGAGGCCGAAGGGATAGCTGGGCGCGATTGCAGCCTCGCCGGCAGCCGCTAACGCACCGCGATCGCAACAGCGGCCAGTGCGGCCGGAAGGGACCAGGCCCAATCTCCTGCCAGTGAAGTTGCTGCTGCTGCAACGACACATCCGAAGACGAATCCGAACAGGCGACCCAGCGAGCGATTCAGCGGGGTCGAATCGTGCGGCAGCAAGGGACGTCGGTCGGTCAGCAAGTCCATCGCTGCCAAGACCGCGTTGGCCAGATTTCCGGTCATCACCGTCGTCGAGATCGCGCCCGGAACCGCCAGACGGAGGAGTGCGTACTGGCACGCCATGGCGGCCACCGCGATCATTGCGGCCGTGCCGGCCAGCAGTCCGACCGGGTCGGCCGATGCCTTCTTTCCACACCGCTGCCGGCGCGTGCCGTTGCCTAAGAGATCTCGTCGCTGGGTATCCGGCGGATAGCAAAAATCTTGGAACGCGGTTGGACGAATGCTGGCAGACCCGCGGCATAGCAGAATTGTTCTGATTAATTTGGCGCGCGGCGAACAGCCTGATGTTTTGCCCCAGGTCATTGCCGCGGGAGATAACGGCTGCGCCGGGGGCAAGAGTTGACGTGCGAACGTTCCGGCGCGCTTGCGCCGCAGGTCAGCCGACGCTATTGAGCGCACCCTTCCATAGTGACTTCTTCAACCTCGCCCCCGCTCCTCCGCCAGATTGCAAGTACCTGCAACTAGATCGCCGCCCCGAGGATATGCGTGATCGCTTGGCCGATCTCACTGACGGCCACACGCATACCGACTTCCTTCGCCAGACCGACAAGACGCTCAGACCAGCGCTTCAGCTTCACGGGATCGGGGTTCGGCTTGACCGCTTCATCCTTCACGACCTCCGCGATGTCTCGGAAGCCTTCCCTCTGGCTCTGCTCAAGCCGCTGAAACTCAGGTGACGCCAAAGCCCGGTCGATCGCCTGCACGAGCTGTTGATGGTAATTGATGATGGCGGACTGCGAGAACTCGCCGACACCGACCTGTTGAACGGCACCAGGGCTGTTGGACTGGGTGTTGATGATGCTCACGACCGGGTCTTTTCTTATCCGCTCATTCCCCATCATGCCGTGCGTGAAATCCCGCACCTTGGCGGGAGCGCGACCAGCCGTTGTGGCGGGCCAAGCACGGCGAAATGGTGTTCGAGACCGCTCACCCCCAAGCTTTTCACCTCGACCATTTCGTCGAGAGCCGTGTTGGCTTCTATTTCAAAGATCTCGACGAATACGGGATGTACAGCTTCTTCGCCGGCAACGGTGACGATTCGGATGAAAGAGAAATCGATCGATAACGTCGATGGGCCTGCGCCTTGCTTCGCTCGCCTTTTGCCAAATTCGATCAATCGCTCGCGCGTTAGATCCTGAATCTTTACTCTTCCGAGGGAGACCTTCAATGCCTCCATTACGGCGGCCTTGGACCGTCCGATAGACTTTCCGACTTCGGTCAGATCGTCGATGTGAAGCGTGATCAAGTGGGAAAAGATCCGCGGTGGTTCGTGGGGACGAGTCCGTCTAACCGGGATCCCGCGATCGATCGACCGCTCCACGTCACGGGCCCATTCTTCAGCGTCATGCCGCCGTAGAATGTGTTGGCCACATACTGCCGCTTGCGCCGCACCTGGACCCGCCAGCTCCCGGAATCGAGCTTTGTGAAGGTCGCCATTGCGTGTGCACTCCCGTCCAATTTCGTGTGCGCTACGTGTGCACCGCGAGATCAAATGCGGTACAAACGGGTGCAATTTTGGCTAGTTTGGAGTGCACACACAGGGTGTATGCTCCTCTTCTAGTCCTTTGATAGTGTAGGATAACTTGTTGAAAGATCAAGATTATCGATTTTCCGTCGCGCCCATGATGGATTGGACGGAGAATTCAAGTTTTTCAATTGGTTAGATGGCTGCGTGTGCGCGGCGTGTGCACTGAGAGATCCATAAAAATCCAGTCTTGATCATTTGTGTGACGTACGTTTTGAAGAGCACGGCCGCGGTTGTCGCAGCTCATTCCGTGGGGTGAATGCGAGTGGCAACAGTTTGCCTCAATCACCGTAAGCCTTCCGCCGCCGTGCGTGTGCAAAACCGCACTTTCGGTTGAGCCGGTGTTGTGAGGCGCCGGACCCGGTTACGGGGCGGCTGTGTGCTGCACATCAAAAAAGTATCAGTTGCACATTGAAATCGTGGTGGCGGGCCCGGATACCGGTCGCTACGGATCCCTAACGAGAGGAAGCGCTGAGCAAATTCAGCCGATAAGGGAACAGGGGCGGATCATCAAAAACCGCAGCGGCCCGAAGGGAGCGGATATGGAACCGGACCTGGAAGTTGTCCAGATACGGCGCGGCGAATCGTTCAAGGCGTGGTCGCACGGCTACCCATTCCACACGGTCCGCTGGCATTTCCATCCAGAATACGAGCTGCACCAGGTCGTGGCGACCAGCGGTCGGTATTTCATCGGCGAGTTCGAGCCGGGCAATCTCGTGCTGACCGGCCCCAACCTGCCGCACAATTGGGTGAGCGATCTGCCGCCGGGGAGCACCATCCCGCTGCGCGGACGTATCCTGCAGTTCAGCGAAGAATTCATTGGCGACCTCACGAAGGTCATGCCCGAGCTCTCGGGCCTTGCTGCGCTGCTGGAATTCTCGCGGCGCGGCGCGCTCTTCACCCGCAGCGCCAGCGACAAGATCGCTCCGCTGATGGAGGAGATCGCGACGGCGAACGGTGTGCGCCGGATCGAGCCGTTCCTGATGATCCTGGGAACGCTCTCCCGCGTCCGAAGCGCGCATCCGCTCTCGAGCCCGAACTATTTGCCTGACCCCTCGGGATACATGTCCGCGGGGATGAACAAGGCGCTCGCCCGGGCGGAGGAGGCGCTGAGCAAAGCCTGCGTCGAGCTGGGCGATCAGGCGATTCCGTTACGCATCGACCTCACCGATCCCGAAAGCATGCGAGCCCTGATGCCGCAGGTGCTGGAGAAGGCGGGCCCGTTGGACATCTTCCATGCGAATGCAGGCGCCTATGTCGGCGGTGAGGTGCTTGGCGGCGATCCCGACGCCTGGGACCGCATGCTCCGAGATCGTGCCCGGCGGAACCAGGCTGGCAGCGGGCCTGACGGCGGAGGCTGCGGCCGATCTCCGGCTC
>NZ_JALBHA010000315.1:0-7742 GCF_023006445.1 Bradyrhizobium sp. SHOUNA76 | reverse complement strand
CCGGGGCCCATGCCTCGGCGATCTCGTTGTTGGCCTGCTGGGTCCCGGCTCTGCGCAGCAGCGCAAGAGCGCTGCAGCGCGTCCGGGACACGAGCGCGGCTTGTGGCGTCAGCTACACCTTCTTCGCTTCGACCGCCATCCGCACCGCGAGACCCGCCAGCACCGTGCCCATCAGCCAGCGCTGCACCAGCATCCAGCTCGGCCGGTTCGCCAGGAACAGCGCGATCGATCCGGCCGCGAGCGCGATCATCGCATTCACGCTGACGCTGATCGCGATCTGGATCGCCCCGAGCACCACCGATTGCGCCAGCACGCTGCCGGCGGCGGGATCGATGAACTGCGGCAACAGCGCCAGATAGAGCATCGCGATCTTCGGGTTGAGCAGGTTGGTGACGAAGCCCATCGCGAACAATTTGCGCGGGCTGTCGATGGCGAGCTGTTTCACCTGGAATGGCGAGCGCCCGCCCGGTTTCACCGCCTGCCACGCAAGCCACAACAGATAACCCGCACCGGCGAAGCGCAGCGCGTCATAGGCAAAGGGAACGGCGAGCAAGAGCGCCGTGATGCCGAACGCCGCACACAGCATGTAGAACACGAAGCCGAGTGCCACGCCACCGAGCGAGACGATGCCGGCCGCAGGCCCCTGCGTGATCGAGCGCGAGATCAGGTAGATCATGTTCGGCCCGGGCGTGAGCACGAGGCCGAGGCAGACGAGGGCGAAGCCGAGCAGGGCGGAGGTGTGGGGCATGGGTGAACCGGTGCGGGGACGGCACCGGTTCTAATATGCGCGGCGAAGCGGGGCCATCACGCAATTGCTCGGAGGACAATTGAGGTCCCCGCATATCACCCAGCGTCGTCCCCGCGAAAGCGCGCCTTCGCGGGGACGACACCGAGTGTGTGGCGGCGGCGAACGCAAGCAGGGAGGGGTGAAGAGAGCGCTAATGCGCCTCGTCCCAGTTGTTCGCCGCGCGCGCGTCGACATGGAGCGGCACCGAGAGCAGCACGGCCGGGAACGGCGCGTCCTGCATGACGTGCTGCACGACGGGGAGCGTCGCCTCGACCTCGGCGTCCGGCACCTCGAAGATCAATTCGTCATGGACCTGCAGCAGCATCTGCGCCGACAACTTCTTTGCGGCGAGGGCATCCTCGACCCGCGTCATGGCGCGGCGGATGATGTCGGCCGCGGTGCCCTGGAGCCGCGCGTTGATCGCGGCGCGCTCGTTGAAGGCGCGCACCGAGGCGTTGGACGCCTTGATGTCGGGGTAGTGCATCTTCCGGCCGAACAGCGTGGTGACGTAGCCGTGGCTCCGGCAGAAATCGCGTGTCTCGTCCATGTAGGCGCGGATGCCGGGGAAGCGCTCGAAATATTTCTTGATATAGGCCGAGGCCTCCTCGCGCGCGATGCCGAGCTGGTTGGCGAGGCCGAACGCCGAGATGCCGTAGATGATGCCGAAATTGATCGCCTTGGCGCGGCGGCGGATTTCGCTCGGCATGCCCTTGATCGGCACGCCGAACATTTCCGACGCGGTCATGGCGTGAATGTCGAGCCCGTCGCGGAACGCCTGCTTCAGCACGGGAATGTCGGCGATCTCCGCGAGCAGCCGCAGCTCGATCTGCGAATAGTCGGCCGACACCAGCTTGTGCCCTGATGTCGCAATGAAGGCATGGCGGATCTTGCGGCCGTCCTCCGTGCGCACCGGGATGTTCTGGAGATTCGGCTCGTTCGACGATAGCCGGCCCGTCGTGGTTGCTGCCAGCGCGTAGGTCGTGTGCACGCGATGGGTCTGCGGATTGACATAGGTCGGCAGCGCGTCGGTGTAGGTCGATTTCAGTTTCGAGACCTGGCGCCACTCCAGGATCTTTCGCGGGAAGTCGTGGCCCTGCTCGGCGAGCTCGTCCAGCACCTGGGCGGTGGTCGACCATGCGCCGGTTTTCGTCTTGGTCCCGCCTGACAATCCCATCTTGCCGAACAGGATGTCGCCGATCTGCTTGGGACTGCCGACATTGACCGGCTCGCCCGCGATCTCCTGGATCTCGGCTTCGACGCGCGCCGCCGTCTGGGCAAAGTCGCCGGAAAGACGCGACAGCACCTGGCGGTCGATCGAGATGCCGCGCCGCTCCATGCGCGCCAGCACCGACACGAGCGGCCGCTCCAGCGTCTCGTAGACCGCGGTCATGTGCTCGGCAACGAGGCGCGGCTTCAGCACGTGCCAGACACGCAAGGCGACGTCGGCACCTTCGGCCGACAGCGCCGCAGCCTTGTCGATCGGTACCTGGTCGAAGGTGATCTTGCCCTTGCCGCTGCCGAGCAGCTCGTTTTCCTTGAGCATGGCATGACCGAACCAGCGCTCCGACAGCGAGTCCAGCGCATGCGAGCCGCGTCCTGCATCGAGCACGTAGGAGATCAGGAGCGCATCGTCGGTGTTGCGCAAGGTGATGCTGTGCTGCGCCAGCATCACGGCGGTGAATTTGACGTCGAAGCCGATCTTGAGGATGCCTGATGATTCCAGCACCGGCCGCAACGCCTCGATCGCATCCGCATGCTTGACCTGGTCGGACGCAAGCCCGGCGTCGAACAGGCCGGCGCCGCCGCCGGACTGCTTGTGCGCCAGCGGCACGTAGCAGGCATCGTTCGGCGCCAGCGCCAGCGCGATGCCGCAGAGATCGGCCTGCATCGGATCGATGGAGTTTGCCTTGATCTCGATCGCGACATGGCCGGCATCGTGGATGCGCGCGACGAATGCGTTGAGCTCCTTGAGCGTCTTGATCGTCTGATACTTGCTCCGATCGACCGGGAGCTTGCGCATGGCGTTTTCGCGCGCCGCAGCCAGCGAGATCGGCGCGCCCTTCAGGCTGGCGCCCTTGTCGCCCTTGTCGCCGCCCGTTGCGCTCGCGGCAGGGGTGGCGAAGAGATCGCCGGAAGCCTCGGACGTTCTTGCTTTCGCTGCGCCGTCGCCGGCCCTGGCGCCGCTGCTGTTGCTCGCATCGGCATCGACATTGGCGGGATCGATCTGCGAATAGTCGGCGACGCGGCGCGTCAAGGTGGTGAATTCCATCGCCTTCAGGAAGGCAATCAGCTTGCGCGCATCGGGCTCGTGGACGGCGAGGTCGTCGAGCGGCACGTCCAGCTTGACCTTGTCGTCGAGCAGCACGAGTTTTCGCGAGATCCGCGCCTTCTCCGCGTTCTCGAGCAGCGCCTCGCGGCGCTTCGGCTGCTTGATCTCGCCGGCACGGAACAGCAATTGGTCAAGGTCGCCATATTCGGTGATCAGCTGCGCCGCGGTCTTGATGCCGATGCCGGGCACGCCGGGCACGTTGTCGGTGGAATCGCCGGCCAGCGCCTGCACCTCGACCACCTTGTTCGGCGGCACGCCGAACTTCTCGATCACCTCGGGGATGCCGATGCGGCGGTCCTTCATGGTGTCGTACATGGTGACGCAATCGGTCACGAGCTGCATCAGGTCCTTGTCGGAGGACACGATCGTCGCGCTCGCGCCGCGCTCGCACGCCTCGCGCACATAGGTCGCGATGAGATCGTCGGCCTCGAAGCCACCTTGTTCCAGGCAGGGCAGGTCGAAGGCGCGCACCGCTTCGCGGATCAGCGCGAATTGCGGGATCAGATCGTCGGGTGCCGGCGGCCGGTGCGCCTTGTATTCGGGATAGATCGCGTTGCGGAAGGTGACCTCCGACTTGTCGAACACGATCGCGAGGTGCGTCGGACGGTTGTCGGCCGGCATGTCGCGCAGGAGTTTCCACAGCATGTTGCAGAAGCCGAGCACGGCGTTGACCTGCAGTCCGTCGGACTTGCGGTTTAGCGGTGGCAGCGCGTGGTAGGCGCGGAAGATATAGGAGGAACCGTCGACCAGGAACACGTGGTCGCCCTTGCCGGCGGCCTTGGCTGCTACAGGTTTGGCAGCAGCTGTCGCGGCGGCGGGCTCGGCGTCGGCGGCTTTTGGCGCAGCCTTGGTGTCAGCTTTGGCGGAGGTCTTCGGGGAGGTTTTGGGCATGGCCGCAATGTATGAATTTTTGCGGGCTTTGACAGCCTTAGAAGGGGGATTTTTGGCTCGGCGACGCCACTATCCCCCACTGTCATTCCCCGCGAAAGCGGGGAATCCAGTACGCCGCAGCTTATCGGTCAATCACGATTGTCTCTGGAATACTGGGTCGCCCCGGTCAAGCCGGGCGACGACACGGAGGGTGCGGCTACTCCGCCGCCTGCAACCGCACGCCCGCCTTCTTCGGCGCAATCCAGAACGCATTGGGCCGTTCGAACAGGAAGCGGGCATTGAACAGCAAGGCGGCCCGCCAGATCGCGAGCGCACCGATTACTCCGGCTATGGTGACGATCAGCGATACCGTGCCGATATCGGGGATGATGCCGGTGCGCAGCAGCAGCGTCCGGGTCGCCGCCATCGGCAGGAAGAAGGCGAGATAGATCACGATCGAATGCTCGCCGCAGAAGCGCATGAAATTCATCCATTGGGCGCGTGCGAGCAGCGTGCCCATCGTGATGATCGCGCAGGCGCCGGCAAAACCGAGCACGAGCGAGACGATCTTCCATTCGCTGGCCCCCAGCACGACGAGGCCGGCATTGACCAACGCCCAGGTCGCGAGCGCTGCGAGCGCAAGCGCCGGATGCTTCCGCGCGCGGTCCGACAGCGCGAACACGTAAGGCGCGAACAGATAGCCCGAATAAAAATAGACGAAGCGCGAGCAGAACTCGTCGATGACGGTCCATCCCGTCGCGATGTGTGCCGTCTCCAGCGCGGCGGCAATGACCCAGATCGCGAGCGACGGAATCTTGCGTGTCAGTTTTGTGACGACGAAGAAGATCGGCAAGAGATAGATGAACCACAGCGTGCCGAACGGCTCGATGAAGGATTCGAGATACAACAGGCCAACGTGGTGCCAGCTCGTCTCCGCCGCGAAAGCGGGCGCCTTGAAGCCGAACTGGATTGTCACCCAGACGACATAGAAATAGACGAAATGCACCACCTTGCGGTCGAGATAGGTTCGCCAGTCCCGGTCGATCACCAGCGCCAGGAACAGGCCCGAGATCAGGAAGAAATCCGGCATCCGGAACGGCTTTGCGAAGGCGACGGCGACATGCATGAAACCGGTCTCGCCGGCGGCGAGCTCGACCCCCAGCACCGAATGCATCATCACGACCATGATGATGCAAATGCCCTTGGCGTAGTCGACCCAGTCGACACGCGCGGCAGAAAGGGCTCTGGTGCCTCCGCTCCCTGCGATTGTGCCTGCTGGTGCCATGGTGTCCCTTTTCGAGGCGCCTTTCGCCCATCCTGTTCGGGCGTGGGGCAGTGTGGGGCCCCAGCGGTTTCCGACTTCTTTACCGGTTCAATTCCCATGCCGCTTTTTTGCATGCGGACTGTTCCCTCCCCTCGGGAAAATGCTAAACCGCCCCGCGTCGGGGTTTCGTTAACCATTCTGAAACAGGGATTTTCATGCGCATCGCGATGATCGGCACGGGCTATGTGGGATTGGTGTCCGGAGCCTGCTTTGCTGATTTCGGTCACGACGTCACCTGCGTCGACAAGGACGAGAAGAAGATCGCCAGCCTTCATCGCGGCGAGATCCCGATCTACGAGCCCGGGCTCGACGCGCTGGTTGCGACCAACGTCAAGGCCAAGCGGCTCGACTTCACCACCGACCTGAAGAAGCCGGTTGCGGATGCCGATGCCGTCTTCATCGCGGTCGGCACGCCCTCGCGCCGCGGCGACGGCCACGCCGATCTGTCCTACGTCTACGCCGCCGCGCGCGAGATCGCGCAGTCGCTGACCGGCTTCACCGTCGTGGTGACGAAGTCGACCGTGCCTGTGGGTACCGGCGACGAGGTCGAGCGCATCATCCGCGAGACCAATCCCAACGCCGACGTCGTGGTCGCCTCGAACCCCGAGTTCCTGCGCGAGGGCGCCGCAATCCGTGACTTCAAGTTTCCCGATCGCGTCGTGGTCGGCACCTCCGACGAGCGCGGCCGCAAGGTGATGGGCGACATCTACCGGCCGCTGTCGCTGAACCAGGCGCCGCTGATGTTCACGGAACGCCGCACCGCCGAGATGATCAAATACGCCGCAAACGCGTTCCTCGCGACCAAGATCACCTTCATCAACGAGATCGCCGATCTCTCCGAAAAAGCCGGCGCCAACGTGCAGGAAGTCGCCCGCGGCATTGGCCTGGACAACCGCATCGGCACCAAGTTCCTGCATGCAGGTCCCGGCTTCGGCGGCTCGTGCTTCCCGAAGGACACCAAGGCGCTGATCAAGATCGCGCAGGATTACGATGTCTCCTTGCGCATCGTCGAATCCGTGTTGGCCGTGAACGAGAACCGCAAGCGCGCGATGGCGCGCAAGGTGAGCCAGGCGCTCGGCGGCTCGCTGCGCGGCAAGACCATCGCCGTGCTCGGCCTCACCTTCAAGCCCGACACTGACGACATGCGCGATGCGCCGTCGATCCCGCTGGTCACAGGCCTGATCGACATGGGCGCGACGGTCAAGGCGTTCGATCCCGTCGGCATGGAGCAGGCCAAGGGCGAGCTGCCTGACATCACCTATTGCGAGGACGCCTATTCCTGCGCGCAAGGCGCCGATGCGCTCGTCATCGTCACCGAATGGGTCCAGTTCCGCGCGCTCGATCTCGACCGGCTGAAGACCGTCATGGCGCAGCCCGTCGTCGTCGACTTGCGCAACATCTACCGCCCTGAAGACATGGAAGCGGCTGGCTTCACCTATGACAGCGTCGGCCGCCCGCCGGTGCAGGGCTGATAGTCCTCGATCGCGAATGATTCCGTCATGGCCGGGCTTGTCCCGGCCATCCACGTCTTGTTCACTCGCGGGTTAAAGAACGCGGATGCCCGGCACAAGGCCGGGCATGACGAGTGGATAGACCTTGCCCCGCAGCTTCGACACGCCCCTGCCGATCGACGCCGTGCTCGACGACCTCTCGCGCACGTTGGAGGCGCATAACGCTGCCGTTCTGGTGGCGCCACCGGGCGCCGGCAAGACCACGCGCGTGCCGCTGGCTTTGCTCGATGCGCCCTGGGCCAGGGGCAAGAAGATCATCGTGCTGGAGCCGCGCCGCATCGCCGCGCGCGCCAGCGCCGATCGTATGGCCAAATCATTGGGCGAGCGCGCTGGGGAGACCGTCGGCTATCGCGTCCGGTTCGGCTCGAAGATCTCGCGCGCCACGCGCATCGAAGTGGTGACCGAGGGCATCTTCACCCGTCAGATCCTCGACGATCCCGAACTGTCAGGCGTCGCCGCCATCCTGTTCGACGAATTCCACGAGCGTTCGCTCGATGCCGACATGGGTCTCGCGCTGGCCTGTGATGCGCAAACCGGCCTGCGCGAGGATCTGCGCATCCTCGTGATGTCGGCAACGCTCGACGGCGCGCGCGTGGCAAAGCTGCTCGGCGAAGCCCCCGTCGTTGAAAGCGAGGGCCGCGCCTTCCCCGTCGACACGCGCTATCTAGGCCGCAAGGCGGACGCGCCGGTGGAGCGGCAGATGGCGGATGCGATCGCATCCGCGCTGCGTGCCGATAGCGGCTCGGTGCTGGCGTTCCTGCCGGGAGCCGCCGAAATCCGCCGCACCCAGAACTTCCTGTCCGAGCGCGTGCAGGACGCCTCGATCGAGATCGTGCCGCTATTCGGCGCGCTCGATGCCGCCGTGCAGGACCGCGCCATCGCGCCGGCGCCCAAGGGCACGCGCAAGGTGGTGCTGGCGAC
>NZ_JALBHA010000314.1:0-7749 GCF_023006445.1 Bradyrhizobium sp. SHOUNA76 | reverse complement strand
GCCGCCGTGGGCAACTGCGAAGAGGTCCCTATGGACGGCGCGGCGAGGGGCCGTTAACCTCGGGTTTTCCCATGAGGTCCGACATGCTCAAGCTCTACTACGCCACCGGCATCCTGCGCGGCGAACGGCCAGGCCTCGCGCCGTGCCTCACCGTCCCGCTCGCGATCCCGGCCGAGGCCGAGATCGTCATCGAGGGCTTCGTCTCCGCGACCGAAACCGCGCCCGAGGGACCGTATGGCGATCACACCGGCTACTATAATTCCGTCGAGGAATTCCCCGTGATGCGCGTGACGGCGATCACCAGCCGGCGTCAGCCCGTCTACCTCTCGACCTTCACGGGCCGGCCGCCGGACGAGCCGTCGCGGATCGGCGAGGCGCTCAATCGCCTGTTCGTGCCGCTCATCCGTCAGCAATTCCCTGAGGTGACCGACTGCTGGCTGCCGCCGGAGGCCTGCTCCTACCGCATCGCCGTCGCGGCCATCAAGAAGCGCTATCCCGGCCAGGCGCGGCGGCTGATGCTGGGCCTGTGGTCGATGCTGCCGCAGTTCAGCTACACAAAACTCCTGATCGTGGTCGACGACGATATCGACATCCGCGACTGGCGTGCCGTGATGTGGGCCGTCTCCACGCGCAGCGACGCCTCGCGCGATCTCGTGACGCTCACCGACACGCCGATCGACTATCTCGACTTCGCCTCACCGAAATCGGGGCTCGGCGGCAAGCTAGGAATCGATGCGACCACGAAGATTTCACCGGAGACGGATCGGGAATGGGGCGTTCCGCTGACCATGGATCCCGCCGTGGTCGCGCGTGTCGATGCGATGTGGGCAAACCTCGGCCTGTCCGGCATGCAAGCGCGCGCACCGGTCCTGACATGAGCGGGCGGCAAGGCATCATCGTCGGCATCAGCGGTGCCTCGGGCGCCGCGATCGGCATGCGCATCGTCGAGCTGCTGGCCGACAATCCGCATTACGCGGTGCACCTCGTGGTTTCGCCCGCTGCAGAGCGTACGCTGAGTGAGGAAGTGGGGAGCGATGCGCTCGCGCGGCTGCGCGCACTCGCCTTCCGCCACCATCTTCATTCGGACATCGCCGCCGCGATCGCCAGCGGCTCGTATCCGATCGCGGGCATGATCGTCGCGCCGTGCTCGATCCGTACGCTCTCGGCCATCGCCTGGGGGCAGCTCGACAACCTCCTGACGCGCGCGGCCGACGTGCAGCTCAAGGAACGGCGCCGGCTGGTGTTGCTGGTCCGCGAGAGCCCGCTGCATCTCGGCCATTTGCGCGCGATGCTGCAGGCGACCGAAATCGGCGCGATCATTGCGCCGCCGATGCCGGCCTTCTATCTCAGGCCACAGTCGCTGGACGAGGTGATCGACCAGATCGCCGGCCGGGCGATCAACCTGCTCGACCTGAGGAAGCTTCGCGCACCCGCAAAGGTCTGGTCCGGCCCAAGCTCCGAAGGCGTGTAGCCGCAGCCGCCTTGCCGGTTCAGTTCACATCGGCAAAACCGAGCGACGACCTCACACCGGGCGAGATCATCGAGGGTTGCCAGGGCGGCTCGAACGTCATGGTGACGCCAACCGAGTCCACGCCCGGAACGAGGCACGCGCTGCTCGCGACACCCTCCTTGAGAAAGGATGCGGCGGGGCAACCGCGCGTCGTCGCCGTCATGGTGATATGCGCGGCGCCATCGTCGACCGACACGTCATAGATAAAGCCGAGATCGACGATGTTGTGCCCGAGCTCGGGATCGATCACGACCTTCAGCGCCTGCCTGATCCGGGCGACGAGATCATCCTCGTTGATCGTCATGCGTGCACCCTCACCGTCAGTTGATAGGCATCCTTCTGCGGCGTGAAGTCGCCACGCCACTGATGGCCGCGCTTGGTCAGCTCCCGAAACAGGAAGACCGGTTCACGGCTGAGCAAGGCGAACAGCGTCTGGCCCGGCGCGAGCCGCTCCAGGGCTGCCAGAATCCGGACCATCGGCTCCGGCGGATCGAGGTCGCGGTTGTCGAGATGCACCATTGGCTCCGGCCAATCGCCATCGCTCGACGCGGCGGGGAGCGGTTCAGCCGCTTCGACCGAGCCGTCATCGGGCAAGAACCGGATCTCCCATTCGCCGCCTTCCAGCTCGGCTTCCCGATGCGCAAAGCCCCTGCTCGCCATGACGTCGAACAGGGGAACCGGCTTGAAGGGAGCATAGAGCCGCAGCCCCTCCCCAGGCTCGAGCCGCTCGACCGCGGCCATGATGATCGAGAACGGCTCGCCGCCTGCACGCAGGATCGGCCGGACATCGACGTCGATAAATTCGGTCATTGCAGTCTCCTTTCAGTTTCGTGAGACCAGGAGGTGGGGCATGGCCGCTCCGGTCGGCAGGCGCAGCGGCTCCGCCACATCCGCAAGCCGCCGGGCCCGGATGAACTCCTCACTCAAGCCGAGCGTCGCAAGCATCACGACCGCGACAGCGACGCGAAAGCCGAGTGCCGCATCGAACAGGAGCATCAACGTTGCCGTCCAACTTCCGGCAAAGAACACGACAAACCACTTCAAGGCGCGGCGCTCGGCAACGAGATCCTGCACGCGAGGCGTCGGCACTCTACCCATCACCGGACCATAGGTTTCAAGCCAAGTCAGGAATGGGACGATCTTGTAGAGATTTGCGAGCACGAGGCCAGTGAGCCAGCCGAACGCGACGAGAAAGGCGAGTGCGCCGACATGGGATTGGAAAGAACCGATCGCCAGAAGCGCGGCGCCAAGGATTGCGGCCGCGGCAAGGCTCGCCAGCGCAGCGAGGCTCATGCGCGTGTTGAGCTCGAGCGCGCGACGTTTGCGGGTTCTGTACAAGCCGAGCACGTCACGACCGTAGGCGACCAGCGACAGCAGCGCCGCCGCTGCTGCAAGCAGAAGCGCCAAATCCAGCCTGGTCATGCGCCAGAATGCAAGCACGCCGCCGACAAGGCCGACGGCCAGCGCGGTGATGCCGGCAGGCCAGGCAAGCCGGCCGAGCCTCTCATCGCCGTCGGGCGCGAGCATGAACATCGCAAGCAAGCGATAGCTCACGCCCATGGCCGTGAATGTCAGCCATCCGCCAAGCCCCGCAATCGCGTGGATCGGAACGCCCGAGACCAGCAGGTCCGGCCATTGCGCACCGACCGCGGTTCCCGACAGCACCAGCGAGAACATGCCTCCGAAGGCCGCCGTGACACAGATGCAGACAAGCCCGCCTGCGACGAACCGCGCCGGCCCCGGCAGCGGACGGGCCGACCAGAGCGTCATGCCGAGATTGGCAACGACCAATGCGAAACCGGCAATCAGCAGGCCAGCGCCGACAGGAAGCAGCCAGGGCGGCCCGTTGAAGTGCCCGCCGAGAGCCAGGAAGCCCGCGAGCAGGGCGGTCAGCCCAAGCGTCAACAGCACGAGAACCGGCAACGTCCAGCGCTCCGCATAGAGCGGCCTTGCGACCAGCACCGGCACGAACTGGAACAGCGCACCACACAGGACCATGCTCAACCAGCCGATGCAAACCATGTGGACGATGACGAGCGTGTCCGGGCCGCCGATGTCGTGGTTCGGAAAACCGAACCCGGCGACCATCAGTCCTTCTGCGAGCAGCAACCAAACGATTGCGACCGCGAAGTAGCTGATGGCCCATCTACAGAGGCTGGTTCCGATCACGGCGTGCTTCCCATCGCCTGCACACGAAGTTTCGTGTCAGCGCTCAAAAACGGTAAGGGGTTGCAGTCACGACCACTTTGTCGAGGCGCAAACTCAGCCACCTTTCGCGACAAGGGACAGGATCATCTGATCGCCCTGCCGGCCGTCCCTCGGCAATGGCGGCCAACGCGCCGCCAACGGCGCTCGAACAAGGCGTGCGGAAGCTTGGACTGCTGATCCTTCGACTTACATTCTTGCTCCGGTGGCCGCCCCGGATCACGCGCGAATTCGCCTCTCGCCGCCACCCCGGCGTCATCTTCCAGAAATTGCAGGGCCGAAGAGATTTGGTCAGAACAATCTTGTTCGAGGCGCGGCCAGCCCGGTGAGCCGGGTCAACAGGGTCGCAAAGATTGTGAGAAGCGCGATCCCCGTGGTGCTGACCATGACCTGAGCAAGCACGCCGTCGGATACGGTCCTCAAAAGAAAATATGCGGAGAGCGACAGCAGAACTCCCGCACAATAAACCTCCAGCGAATTCTCTCCGCAACGAACAGCTCCCAACAGCGTGCGCGACCGCAGAGGCGCCCAATGCGCGGGCACGAAATTGGCGACACAGACCGCAAGCGCGAGGAAATGCAGAACGCGAAGGGGATCAAGACCAGACTTGTCTATTGGGTAGATCAAGCCTTTCAGGAATTGAGGAACTGCAAGCTCGAGAGCTGGATTGATCCAGCTCATCGTAACAGCCAGCGACCAAATCAAATATGAGGCCGACAACAGGATCACGGGACGAGACGTCAGGAGCGGCATCAGCCGCCGACGTCCTACCACCGTCAGGAGCCATGGCGCAAACAGCAGATGAAACAGCACGAAGGTCGGCAACACCCATCGTGCACGTCAGCCCCGAGACAAACATGAAGGTTTCGGTGGTGTCGCTAAATCCATACCGACTCAGCGTCAGCCAGCTGCAGATATTCCCCGGGATATGATTCATGAAGACGAACCAGAGCGCGATCCCTCTGCAGGCGTCGAGCCGAACGTCTCGGTCTGGCATATCGTCGATTGGACCCATCGCAAATGTCCGAAGTGGCCCTGCCCGCTGAAAACCGTGGGTCGGGTTATACAAGCGGCATATTGGTTCGCTAGCTGAATGAGGGCTTGATCCGAATCAAGCGGGACCTGCCATTGCCTTCTTGCGGCGGGGGTCGCGCGTTGGACGTTCATCCCGGTATGGGTCAGATCACGGACGGCGCGATCGATCTCAGGCCACGCAAGTCTCACGAATATTTGGCGCTGACGCTGCCGAACGGTCCGAAATCGCCAATGAAGGTCTCACCTGCCTTCGGCCGCAACATGCCTGTCAGCGTGCCCGTGCTGACCATCTGTCCTGCCTTCATGCCGATGCCCGTGCGCGAAAGTTCGTTGGCAAGCCACGTCAGCGGCATGACCGGATGATCCAGCAAATCGGCAGCCCTGCCTTTGCGGCGCAGAGTGCCATTGCAAATGAGGCTGACCTCCTGTCCGGCAATGTCACGCTTTTGCCAGTCCGCAATGGCAGGGCCATAGACGACCGTGCCGGAGCCGGCACCGTCGGCGAGAATCGCCGGCAATGGCGGGAATGCCGCGTCATGCGCAAAGCGACATTCTGCCAGTTCGATCCCAGGATGCAGGGACTCCACAGCCGCGGTCACATCCTGCACGGTATAGGGCTCGGCGCGCGGCGGCAAATCGATACCGAGGACCGCTTGATACTCCACTTCTGGAATCGGACTGCATTGCGTGGCGTGCTCGACGCTCCCGGGCGACTCCATGATGAACGGTGCGAAGACGCGACCATAGATCGGCGAGTCCGTACGCAGCTCCCGTTGCAACGCTTCCTTCATCGCGGCGATTTTCCATCCCGCGACGGTCCAGCCGAGCTCCTCCTCGACCATGCGCGCGATGCGGTAGGCAGTCGCCTTGTCGGGCGGCACGAGACGCTGATCGAGACCGCTCTGCTGGCGTCCTTCGCGGCGCAGGCCAGCGAGCAGACGGGCGAGTTCACGTTGGGTCGACGGATTCATCCAGATTACTCCACCAGCAACGCGGCCGCGCGGGACAAAGGCACGGGCGCTTCGTCCAGCAGCAGGTGGATCGCCTCGTCCTCCCAGCGCTGGCTCGGGGCCGGACGGAGCCGGACAGACTTCGAGTATGGCTTGACCGAGCTTCATGCAACCGACTTGTTGGGCGGGGGCCTTGAGCGAGAGTCAAGGCTCGGTCATCCCGCGGGGCGCACCCTCATGGTTTCACGACGACTTCCTCCGCTGCATGCCGTACGGGCATTCGAAGCGGCCGCGCGACATTTGTCGATCACGCGCGCCGCCGACGAGCTGAACGTCACGGTTGGGGCCGTCAGCAGGCACGTCCGCGCCCTCGAGGTGCGCATGGGCACGGCACTGTTCCTGCGGGGATCGCGGGGCCTGGTGCTGACCTCCGCCGGCAAGGCCTTCGCCGATTCCACGCGCGAAGCGCTGGACCGCATTGCGGACGCGGCCGAAGGCCTGCACCTGCGGCAGTTCAGACGGCTGTCCGTCGGCGTCTACGGATTCTTCCTGTCGCGTTTTCTGCTGCCGATGTGGCCGCGCCTCAAGGCGGCGCATCCCGAACTGGAGATCGATCTGCACACCAGTGCCAACCCTGTGGACCTTCTTGCCAGCCGCTACGATGCAGTCGTAGCCGTCTCGGACGGCGAACCCAGAGCCGGCCTCGTCACCCGGCCCCTGCTGCCGATCGCGACCGTGCCGGTCTGCTCGCCAGCCCTGCTAAAGGATGGCGCACTGGATTTCGCCTCCGTTCCACTTCTGCACAACAGGCCGCGACCGGACGACTGGCGCCGCTGGCTCGACCACGCGCAGCTCACCAAGGTGCCCGTTCGCGGCGGGAGCAGCTTTGAAAACCTAGGTCTCGCCATCGAAGCTGCGGCCGCCGGGCTCGGCGCTGCTATCGCCATCGAGAGCCTGCTCGCTCCGGATCTTGCTCACCTCAATCTTGTCAGAGCGCATCCCATCGTTCGGCCGACGCGGCGGCACTTCGTGCTCGAGTACGAGCAGCGTATGGCGGACGACCCAGCCGTCGCCGCGTTTTCCGCGTGGCTGTCTGATGCCTGCAAACAGCAAGGCGGCGACAAGGCGGCAGCCGGGACATCCACCCGAAAGCGTACGGTTGGGACTGGGCGTTGAGTTTCCCGCGCGGGCTAGGATGCCGATGGCAGATTTCGCACCAGCGACGTCATCGGAGCTAAATGAGGCAGGCCCTTAGCCGGACTTGCCCAAAGCTTTCAGGATAAAGAAAATTTGGGCGCGCATGCCTGCTTCGGTGTCTTCGCCGTGTACCTCGCAGTGCTCGATCAGAATTGGATGGAAGAAGGCCACGAACGCGGATCTGACCGCCCGGGCGGCTTCCGCGGCGTCTTCGACATCGAACTCGCCCGCGTCGGCGCCCTCGCGTATGATCGCCTCCAAGATCATCAGCATCCGCTCGATGTGCGCCTGAATGATCGGCCAGTTCTCCTGCATGGCGGCGACGATCAGATCGTGCATGGGCTTTTCCTTGACCAGCATCATCGTGGTGTGGTGGTGAACACTGGTCAGCAGTTGCTCGAGTTTCTCCGTCGCCGGCGCGTCCGAGCGCGCGATCGCAAAGGCGCTGTCGGCAACCTCGTTGATGAGATGCCCGCAGATGGACTCGTTGATTGCATTCCTGGAAGGAAAGTAGCGGTAGATATTCGCCGGGCTCATGCCGAGTTCAGCGGCGATGTCGGCCACCGAGGTTCTGTGGTGACCGACGCGGCGAAAGCGCTCTTCCGCCGCGCCCAGGATCCGGGCGCGGGCCTCGTCGGACTCCCTTCCCGTGCGGACCGGACGATCCATTGGAGCAACAGAGCCTTATTCTGCAGCCAATGTCGGTCGCACATCCGGCTTCTCGTGCGAAGCCTCGTGCATATCTGCGGTCGGCTTGATCCGGAACCAGGTGGCATAGAGCGCGGGAAGGAACAGCAGGATCAGCACCGTTCCGACCGCGGTGCCGCCGATCAGCGTGTAGGCCATCGACCC
>NZ_JALBHA010000313.1:0-7761 GCF_023006445.1 Bradyrhizobium sp. SHOUNA76 | reverse complement strand
CCCGAGACACCCCTGGCGACCGCCGCGCATGTCGCGCCACGCTCCGCGGCAGAGACGGTGCTCGCCGCGATCTGGGCCGAGCTGCTCGGCCAGCCTGTCATCGGTGTCGAGGACAATTTCTTCGAGCTTGGCGGCGATTCCATCATCTCGCTGCAATTGGTCGGTCGCGCCCGCCAGGCGGGCCTGCTGATCGAGCCACGTGACGTTTTCCGACATCAGACCTTGCAGGATCTGGCGCGGGTGGCGCGGAGCGAAAGCAGGGCGGAAGATGTCGCCCCTGAGGGCGATATCGAGGGCCGCGAGCATCCGCTGCTGCCGATCCAGTTGCGGTTCTTCGGCGAAGACGCAGGGGACCGCCATCACTGGAACCAGGCCGTTCTGTTGATGCCGAAGTCACGGCTCGACTGGAAACTTGTCGAACGCACGGTCGCCGCTCTCGTAGCTCATCACGCGGCCTTGCGCCTGCGCTTTGAGGACATGGATGGCGTCTGGCGCGCGACCTATGGCGCAATGCCGCCAACGTCGGAGCTGCTGCGGATTCGCAGCGACGTCCGCGATGCCGCCGAAGTCACGGAGGTCGCCTCGTCGGCCCAGGCCAGCCTGTCGCTGGCCGGACCGCTGCTGCGCGTCGTCGGTATGGACCTTGTGGACGGCAGCCAGCGGCTTCTGGTGGTGGTGCATCATCTCGTCATCGATGGCATGTCGTGGCGCGTGCTGCTCGAGGATTTTGCGACGGCGTACGATCAGCTCCGCCAAGATGCGGCTTCCGCGCTGGCGCGGAGCGAGCCCTATGCATCCTGGGGCGCGCGGCTGCAGGCCTATGCCGGTACCGATGAGCTGGCGGCCGAGTTCGGCTATTGGCTCGAACGAGAATCGCATGGCGAGTTTCCCTGCGACGATGATCATGGTGGGATCGACCGGGTTGCCGACGCCGAGGAAATCCTGCTGGCTTTCGACGTGGGTCTGACCTCGCGGCTTCTGAAGGAGGCGCCCTCCGCCTACCGCACCCGGGTCAATGATCTCCTGCTGGCAGCGCTTGCACGAGCGGTCTCGCGCTGGGGTGGAGTTGAGGATGTCGTCGTCGAGCTCGAAGGGCATGGCCGCGAAGACATCTTCGCAGGCATGGACGTGTCCCGCACCATTGGCTGGTTCACCACGGCTTTTCCGGTGCGCCTGCCAGGCGGCTCCGGTGACGACGCTGCCCTGGTCAAATCCGTCAAGGAGGAGCTTCGGGCCGTTCCGAATCGCGGCCTGGGTTACGGCGTCCTGCGTCATCTCGGCACCGAGGCGCAGCGCAGTGCGCTGGATGCACTTCCCGAGCCGCGCATCGTCTTCAACTATCTCGGCCAGTTCGATTCCAGCATGGGAGAGAGCGCGCCGTTCCGGCTCGCGCCCGAGAGCTCCGGACCGATGCGCAGCGACAGCGCGCCGCTTGGCCGCTGGGTGAGCATCAACGGCCAGGTCGGCGAAGGACAATTGCGGCTGTCGTTCAGTTATGGCCGCAGGCGTTACCGGCGGGCAACGATCGAACGTCTCGCGGAGCATTATGCTGCGGCCTTGCGCGAGCTCGTCGAGCATTGCACGGGTGGTGCCCGCGGCGTGACGCCGTCGGACTTCGCGTTGTCGCACTTGAAGAAAGCTGATCTCGACGTGCTGGTCGCGGCGATCGACTGCCGTGAGATCGAGGATATCTATCCGCTGTCCCCGATGCAGCAGGGCATGCTGTTCCATGCTCTGCGTGATGGCGAGAGCGGCAATTACGTCAACCAGATCGGCCTGGAGGTCCGCGGCCTCGATGCCGGCAGGCTGCGCGCAGCCTGGAACGAGGTCAGCGCGCGGCACGCGGTGTTGCGAACCGGATTTGCGTGGCGCGAACTGTCGGGGGCGGCGCAGCAGGTGGTCTATCGCTCTGCGCATTTGCCATTTGAGGAAGAAGACTGGCGCGCGCGGGCGGCCGCCATCGACGACGAAGATCTCCGGGCCGCGCTGGCAGGCGTCTCGCAAGCCGAGCGCGCCAGAGCATTCGACTTGTCGCAAGCGCCATTGCAGCGGGTGCGATTGATCCGGCTCGATGACGCACGCCACTGGCTGATCTGGACGCACCACCATATCCTGCTCGACGGCTGGAGCGCGGCGCGTCTGATGGCCGAGATCTTGCAATACGAACGCGGCGAGCGCTTGCCGGTCGTGAGGGGCCGCTATCGCGACTACATCGAGTGGCTGCAAAAGCAGGACCGCGATGCGGCGGCCTCGTTCTGGGGCACCGCGCTAGCGGAACTGGAGGAGCCCGGTTTCCTCGCGGATACGCTGGGAGGACCGGCAACCAACGATGCATCCGGCCATGGCTCGCTGGATCTGCTTCTCACTGCCGATCTGACGGCAAGCCTACGAGCGTTTGGCAGGCGCGAGCGCGTCACGCTGAACACGCTGGTGCAAGGTGCCTGGGCGCAGCTGCTGCGCCGTCACACCGGCCAGCGCGCGGTCTGTTTCGGCGCGACGGTATCGGGCCGGCCGGCCGAGATCAGCGAGGCCGAGGACATGGTCGGCCTGTTCATCAACACGCTGCCCGTCATCGATCAGGCAAACCCGGAAACCGAAGTGGGAGCATGGCTGCGCGACCTCCAGGCGCGCAACATGGATTTGCGCGATCACGGCTGGATGCCGCTCTATGAAATTCAGCGTCTTGCCGGCCGCTCCGGGCGCGCGCTGTTCGATAATATCCTCGTGTTCGAGAACTACCCGATCGATCAGGCGCTGCGGGACGAGGGCGAAAGCGGACGCCGGTTCGGCCGGGTCGAGCAGGTCTCGATCACCAATTATGCGTTGACGGTGGCGGTGTTCGCCAAGTCCGACGGCATCAATCTGGGCTTTCGCTACGACCGCGGCCGCTTCGATGACAATCAAATAAGATATCTGCAAACCTCGCTGTCGCGGCTGCTGGCCGGGATCGTGGCGGACGCATCTCGGCCGCTTGGCGCGCTCGAGGGCCTCGATGCTGACGAGACGCAGAAGATCCTCGGCTGGAGTGGCAGTGTCGAGGTGGCGCCGGCGTCTGGCGACAGCATCGTCGCGCAGATCGAAGCCCGTGCCGCGGCCTCGCCATCTTCCATCGCGGTGATTTTTGGCGACCGGCAGATCAGCTATGGCGAGCTGAACGCGCGCGCCAATCGCCTGGCATGGCGGTTGCGAGACCACGGGATCGGTCGCGACCACCTGGTCAGCTTAGCGCTCGAGCGGAGTGTCGAGCTGATCGTCGGAGTCCTGGCCGTGCTGAAGGCCGGCGGCGCCTATTTGCCGCTCGATCCCGACTATCCGTCCGATCGCCTCCTTCACATGCTGCGCGACAGCGGAACAGCGCTGTTGCTGACCCAAGAAGGGCTGCTGTCGCATCTGGCGTCGGTGATCGCGGATGCGGGCGCTGAAGCCTGGATCATCGGCGGGGAGGGCGCATCCATCGACGAGCCCGCCGGCAATCTCGATGCGGCGCTCCATCCGGATAGCCTGGCCTACGTGATGTACACCTCGGGGTCGACCGGCGTGCCGAAAGGCGTGGCCTGCTCGCATCGCGCGCTCGCGGCGCGGCTTGGCTGGATGCAGGCTGAATATCGCCTCGATCCCGGCGAGACCTTGCTGCACAAAACGCCGTTCAGCTTCGATGTCTCGGTGTGGGAAATTTTGTGGCCGCTTGCGACCGGCGCGCGGCTTGCGATCGCAGCTCCGGGGGTGCATCGCGAACCGCATCGTCTGGTGGACGCCGTCATCGCCCATGACGTGACCACGCTGCACTTCGTGCCACAGATGCTCGAGCATTTCGTGGCCGAACCCGGCGCAGCACGCTGCACCTCGCTCAAGCGCCTGTTTGCCGGCGGCGAGGCGCTGTCGCTTGAATTGATGACGCGCGTGCTCGCGGCGTTTCCCGATGTGCGGTTCGACAATCGCTACGGTCCGACCGAAGCCCTGATCAACGCCACCTACTGGAATTGTCGCGACGAGGGTGCGGCGCGCGTGCCGATCGGACGACCCATTCCCGGCGTGACGATTCGCATCCTCGACGCCGATCTGAACATGGTTCCGGCGGGCGTAACCGGCGAGCTGTTCATAGGCGGGGCAGGTTTGGCGCGGGGCTACTGGCGGCGAGAAAAACTGACGGCGGAGCGCTTCATTCCAGATCCATTCGGCGAGGCCGGCGAGAGGCTCTATCGGTCGGGAGATCTGGCACGCTGGCGCTCGGATGGTGCGATCGACTATGTCGGGCGCGCGGATCATCAGATCAAGATTCGCGGCTTCCGCATCGAGCTCGGCGAGATCGAGGCGCGACTGCTCGAGCAGCCAGGCGTTCGCTCTGCGGTCGTGGTGGCGCGAGAGGTCGGAGCCGGCCGCCAGCTCGTTGGTTACGTCAGCGGCCCCGGCGATCAGGAGGAGGCAGCCCTGCGGGCGGCGCTGTCGACCGTCTTGCCCGATTACATGGTGCCGCCGAGAATCGCGGTGCTGGAGCGGCTGCCTTTGATGCCGAGCGGCAAGGTGGATCGCCATGCGCTGCCGACGCCCGACCTAGCCCATGGCAATGCGGACCATCAAGCGCCACGCACGCCGTCCGAGATGGCCCTTGCGGCGATCTGGGCCGAGCTGCTCGGCCGGCCGGTCGTTGGCCTCGCCGACAATTTCTTCGAGCTCGGCGGCGATTCGATCATCTCGCTCCAGATGGTGAGCCGCGCGCGGCGCGCCGGATATTTGATCGAACCCCGCGACGTGTTTCAGCACCAGACGCTGGAATCGCTGGCGCTCGCGGCACGGACCGAGCAGCGCAGCGGGACGCTGGCTGATCAGGGGCAGGTCAATGGTCCGCATCCGCTCTTGCCCGTTCAGTCCCGCTTCTTTGCGGAAGACACGGGAAATCGCGATTACTGGAACCAGGCGGTGCTGTTGCAGTCGAGAGATCGCCTCGACTGGGACGTGATGCGGCGCGCACTCGCCGCCGTGGTCGATCATCATGACGCGCTCCGCCTCCGCTTCGAGGAGAGTCAGGGGAGCTGGCATGCCGAGCACGGCGCTGCTCCGGCCGTGGACGCGCTGCTCTGGGTCCGCCGCGCGGCGGACCGTGATGCCGTGACGGCGCTGGCATCTTCGGCGCAGGCAAGCCTGTCGATCTCCAGCGGGGTGCTGTTGCGGGCCGTCGGCGTCAACGTCGCCGATGGCAGCCAGCGGTTTCTGATCGTGATCCACCATCTGGTGGTCGATGGCGTGTCATGGCGCATTCTGCTGGAGGACATCGCGGCGGCCTACACGCAGCTTGCGAAGGGCGACGCCACGATCGCGCTTCCGCCGAAGAGCCACGCTTACGCGCTGTGGGGACAGCGCTTGCAGGCCTATGCGACATCGCCTGAACTGGCGGCGGAACTGTCGTACTGGACCGGCCGCGGCACGAATGCGGATATTCCCTGCGACGATGATCATGCTGGCATCGATCGTATCGCTGATGCCGATGAGGTCATGCTGTCGTTCGAGAGCGAATGGACTCAGCGGCTGCTGACGGATGCGCCCTCGGCCTATCGCACGCAGATCAATGATCTTCTTCTTGCCGGCCTCGCACGCGCCGTCTGGCGGTGGAGTGGGCAAGACGACGTTCTCGTTGAGCTGGAGGGGCATGGCCGCGAGCACTTGTCTGGCGATCTCGACCTCTCGCGCACGGTCGGCTGGTTCACGACGGCCTTTCCTGTAGGGCTGGCCGGCGGTTCGCAAGATTGCTCGCTCCTGATCAAGACCGTGAAGGAGGAGCTTCGCGGCATTCCCGGCCGCGGGCTGGGTCACGGCGTATTGCGCCATCTTGGCTCCGAGGAGCAGCGCATGGCGCTGTCGCTTATTGGCGAGCCGAAGATTGCCTTCAATTATCTCGGCCAGATCGACAGCGGTAACGACGAGGCGGCGCTGTTCACGATGGCCGCGGAAAGCGCTGGCCCGTCTCGCGATGCATCGGGCCCGCTACGACGCTGGCTGAGCGTGAACGGCACGGTGCGCGATGGCCGGTTGCGGCTGTCGTTCGGCTTCGGCCGCAAGCGCTATCGGCGCGAGACGGTCGAGCGACTGGCCGCGTTGTACGAGGCTGCATTGCGTGAGCTGGTCGATCACTGTACCGGCGGCGCCTGCGGCCTGACGCCATCCGACGTGGCTTTGTCGGGGCTCGGTCAGGCCGAGCTCGACAGGCTTGCGCTCGATTGGCGCGAGATCGAGGACATCTATCCATTGTCGCCGATGCAGCAGGGCATGTTGTTCCATGCGATGCATGACGGCGATAGCGGGCTCTACGTCAATCAGGTCGCAGCGGAGATCCACGGCCTCGATGCCGGAGAACTGCGCCGCGCCTGGCAGGCGGCCAGTGATCGCCATGCGGTGCTGCGGACCGGATTTGTCTGGCGAGACCTGTCCGGAGCGCCGCAACAGGTCGTCTATCGGCGGGCCGAAGTGCCCTTTATCGAGGATGATTGGCGGGCGCGAAGTGTGGCTTGGGACCAAGCGCAACTGGATGCGGCGCTGGCCGACGTCTCGCGGCAGGAGCAGGCCGCCGGGTTCGATCTGTCACGGCCGCCCTTGCAGCGGGTCCGGCTGATCCGGCTCGGCGAAGACCGGCATTGGCTGATCTGGACGCATCATCACATCCTGCTCGACGGGTGGAGTTCGGCGCGGCTGATCGCCGAGGTGATGCAGCATAACGGCGACGGGCCTCTGCCGGCATTGCAGCACCGTTACCGCGACTACATCGCGTGGCTGAACAGCCGCGACAGCGAAGCATCGGCGGCGTTTTGGCGCGATGCGACGGCTGGGCTGGTCGAGCCGAGTTTCTTAGCGAAAGGCTTGATCGAACGGACGGACGCGCAATCGTCCGGCCACGGTATGCTTGCGCTGGAGTTGGATCCTGCCCTGACCGCAAGGTTGCAGGCATTTGCGGCGCGTGAGCGGATCACGATGAATACGCTGGTGCAAGCGGCATGGGCGCAGTTGCTGCGACAGCATACTGGGCAGGGAACGGTTTGCTTCGGTGTCACCGTGTCGGGCAGGCCGCCTGAACTCGCTGGTGCTGAAGAGATGGTCGGCCTGTTCATCAACACGTTGCCGGTCATTGACAGCGTCAACCCGCAGGAGAAAGTCGGAGCATGGCTGCGCGCGTTGCAGGATCGCAATCTGGTCTTGCGCGAATTCGGCTCGACGCCGCTCTATGAGATCCAGCGGCTGGCGGGGCGTCCCGGGCGGCCGCTATTTGACAGCATCCTGGTATTCGAGAATTATCCGGTTGACCACGCGCTGATCGGGACGAACCGGCGGATCCAGGCAGGCAAGACGCGGATCGTCGAGACCAGTAATTATCCGCTGTTCGCAAGCGTCGGCGTCGATGAGCGTCTGCGCCTCGTCTTCAACTATCAGCGCAACCATTTCGACGAGGCGCAGGTCGCGCGGCTACAGCGAGCCTTTGTACGGCTGATCGAAGCACTGAGCATCGATGCCGATCGACCGGTCGGCATGATTGCGGCCCGCGATCCCGCGGATGTCGTCCTGCTCGCACGGGCGAACGACACGCGCCGAGATGAGCCGGGCAATGGAATCGTCGCGCAGTTTGAGGCACAGGTCCGGAGGTCACCCGAAGCAATCGCGCTGGTGTTCGGCGAGACGGAGCTGAGTTACGCCGCGCTCAACGCGCGTGCCAACCGGCTGGCGCGGCGATTGCGGGACCGCAGCGTCGGGACCGATATCGTGGTCGGGCTGGCGCTC